>JAEZHS010000737.1 GCA_023436825.1 Pseudomonadota bacterium
TGCTGAGGTCGATATAGGTCTGGCCCTTGGCGATGTTGGCCAGGATGCCGTTGTCGCCCAAAGTCACCGCCTCGACGTCCTTGGGCATGGGCAGCGACGTCAGCACGAGGTCGGCGCCCTTGGTCGCTTCCGCGATGGACTTGGCCGCCGTGCCGCCGAGATCGGTGCAGGCCTTCACCGCCGCGGCGTTCAGGTCGAACACCGTCACCTGGTGATTGCTGCGCTTGATGATGTTGCGGCACATGGGACCGCCCATGTTGCCGACGCCGATGAAACCGACTTTCACTGCTTCCTCCCTCAATATCTCGTCGTCTCGACCGGAGCGCGAAGCGCGGAGTGGAGAGACCTTCTGTCGACGATAAGTGGCTTGTCGCGAAGAGAAGGTCTCTCCGCTCGAGCCCGTGGTCCCCGGTCGAGACGACGACCTACCGTACTCTCAACACCAGCTTGCCCTTGAAGTGACGCGCCGCGCTGACGCCGAGCGCGTCCCGCGCCTTCGCCAGATCGAACAGCGTCACGTGCTGCGGCCGGACGACGCCCTTGCCGTATAGCTCGGCGATCCGCTCCATGTACTTGCGCTCGCGCGGCACGGCGGGCCGGAGCGCCGTCACGTCGCTGCGGTCGGGCTTGGGCGCTGTCGGGCCGGAGGCGATGAAGGTCGCGCGTCCACCCGGCTTGAGCACGGCGAAGGAGCGCATGGCGACATCGTCACCCACGGTCTCGAACACCGCGTCGCAATCCTTCACCACCTTGGTGAAGTCGGTGGTCTTGTAGTCGATGACCTCATCGGCGCCCAGGCCGCGCACGTAGTCGACGTTGCCCGTGCTGCAGGTGCTGATGACGCGCGCGCCGAGATGCTTGGCGAGCTGGATGGCGAAGGCCGCGACGCCGCCCGCTCCGCCCTGGATCAGGATGGTCTCGCCGCGCTTGAGCTGTAGCGAATTCTCGACCGCGCAGATCGCGGTGAGGCCGGTCAACGCCATCGCCGCGGCATCGACATGCGACAACGCCGCCGGCTTCTTGGCGACGACATTGGCCCCGACGGCCAGCTTCTCGCAGTAGGTGCCGTCGCGGCCGGTCTCAAGCACGCCGAACACCTCGTCGCCGACCGCCAAGTCCGCACCTTCGCCGACGGCGCTGACCTTGCCGGAGAAATCGCGACCCAAGATCAACGGGAACTTGGTCTGCTTGTAGTCGCCCGCGGCCACCTTCGGATCGGCGCCGTTGACGCTCGCGGCCACGACATCGACGACGACCTGGCCCGGTCCCGCGACCGGATCGGGCAGATCGCCATAGGTCAGGACCTCCGGTCCACCGAATTTCTCGATGTAAGCAGCCTTCATGGTGTTCCTCTTCTTTACACGGACCGCGGGCGGGACGTCCGCGGTCCGAATTATGGACGCGCCCCGCGCACCAGGCGCCCGGGCAATGCGTCCGTCGCCTCGCCGTGCCGGTAGACGACCTCACCCGACACGATGGTGGCGTCGAAGCCGTCGGTGCGCTGGACCAGCCGCTTGCCGCCGGCCGGCAGGTCATAGACGACCTCGGGCGCGCGCAGGCGCATGTTGTCGTAATCCAGCACATTGATGTCGGCCTTGAGGCCGGCCTTCAGCAGGCCGCGGTCATGGAGCCCGATCGCCTCGGCATTGTCGTGGCTGAGCCGCTTGACGCCCCACGCCACCGGAAACAGCGAGCCGCGGCCGCGATCGCGCGTCCAGTGGGTCAGCGTGTAGCTGGTGGCCGTGGCGTCGCACATGATGCCGACATGCGCCCCGCCGTCGCCCAGGCCAATCAGCGTGTTGGGGGCCGCGATCATCTCGCCGACGACGTCGAGGTTGCCCGCGGCGAAGTTGGTGACGGGGAGGTACAGCATCTCGCGGCCGTCGCGCTCCAGCAGCAGGTCGTAGGCCACCTCCTCCGGCGCCCGCCCTTCCCGTGCGGCGCGCGCGGCGATGCTCTTGTCGGGCGTGGGCTCATAGTCCGGCGGATCGCCGAACGGGAACATGCGATCCCAGCGATCGACCCGGCGCTCGCGGCCGCCGCCCTCGAATGCCTCCTTCATGATGCGCGCCCGGAACTCCGGCTTGCGCAGCAGGGCCAGGCGCTCGGCAAACGGCAGATCGGCAATCCTCTTGTAGGACGGCCGGCCCATGAACGGATTCTGCGACAGCTCGAAGCCCAGAAGCACGCTGGTCGGCCGCGAGCGGACCTGAGCCGTGATGCGGAGGCCCTCGGCATTGGCCTCGTCGATCTCGGCCTTGAGCGTGCGCCAGCCGTCGGGCCGGACATGGCTCTGCAGCATGGAGATGGTGACCGGCCGGCCCGACTCCTTCGCCAGCCGGCGGAACAGCCCGATCTCGCCCGCCTGATCCTCGAAGTCCGACACGATCTGCAGCCAGCCGGCGCCGGTGTCCCGCATGGCATGGGCGATCGCCGTCAGCTCCGTCTCTTCGGCGCGCAAGGTCGGGATGCTGCGGCCGTCCGCGGCGCGATGATTCAGGGTGCGCGAGGTCGAGAAGCCGAGCGCGCCCGCCCGCAGGCCCTCGGCGGCGATCCCGGCCATGCGCCGGCGGTCGGCCTCGGTGGCAGGTTCGCGATTGGCGCCGCGCTCGCCCATTACGTAGACGCGCACGGCGGCATGCGGCACCTGTGCCGCGACGTCGACGTCGTAGCGTCGAGCGGCGATGGCATCGAGATAGTCCGGGAAGCTGTGCCAGTTCCACGGCAGGCCCGCGGTCATCACGACCTCGGGAATGCCCTCCACGCCCTCCATCAGGTTTATGAGCATGTCGTGCTGATCCGGATGACAGGGGGCGAAGCCGACGCCGCAGTTGCCCAGCAGGACGGTGGTTGCGCCGTTCCACGACGAAGGCGACAACCGCTCGCTCCAGGTCACCTGCGCGTCGTAGTGCGTGTGCACATCGACGAAACCTGGTGTGACAAGCTTCCCGCGGGCGTCGATCTCTTCCCCGCCTTTCGGGATGGCGCCGCCGATCGCCGTGATCTTGCCGTCGGCGACAGCGAGGTCGGCCTCATAAGCATCGCCGCCTGTACCGTCGACGATGGTGCCGCCGCGAATCACCAGATCAGGTGAGGACATGAGGAAGCTCCGATAGGGTGGACGGCATCGTATCGGCAGAAAATCTGCCGGAACAACGTCGACAGGACATGGCTGCGTCCCGTCACGCCCAATGGGCGAAGCACAGGCCGGTGCCCGTGCCCGCGGGCGTCCGGTAGCCTGGGCTATATGTTATCCAGCGCAGATCGAGATGCTCCAGCGCTCCGCCGGCGCAGATCCAGTTGCGGATCTCGGAGTTGCCCGAGTTGAGCCGCGCCCGCGGCAGCTCCTGCAAGGCACCGGCATCCTTTTCACTGAGCGCCCGGATGACCTCGCGGTCGAGCTGCTCATCGATGGTGAAATGGCTGAGCCCACCCGACGCCACCACGCCGACGCGCAGGCTCCCCGGATAGCTCTCGATCGCCTCCCGGATCGCCTGGCCGAGCCGGTAGCAACGCCGCGGCGACGGCTGGTTGGGTGGGTAGTAGGTGTTGAGCACGACGGGCACGACCGGAACCGCTTCCATCATGAGCCGGCGATGGACAAAGCCGAAGGCGTGCCCCTCGCCCTCTCCGGCCGGCAGGGAATTGGCCGCCGACACATCGAACTCACGCTCGACCAGGGCGCCGATCAGATGGTTGGCGAGCCCGGCATGGACGGGATAGTGCCGCGTCTCGCTCTCCTCGTAGTAGCGCGTGGCGGCGCGCTGCATCCAATTGGGCCGACGCGGCCCGTCGACATCCGAGCCGGCGCTCACGCCCGTCCGGTTCGGCACGTTGGCGATCGTCTCGCCGCGATAGACCAGGACGGCCGGCATGTTGTCGTCGCCGTACATTTCCTTGTGGTCGTCGCCGACAACGATCACCGCGTCGAGCCGCGCATTGCCCAGTCCCTCGCGCAGCCGGTCGAGCGCAGCCATCGCCTCGCCGTGCCGCCTGGCATGCTTGTCAGGTGTGATCTCCGCCTGCATCCAGGCCGGCGCCTTCATCAGCAGCTCGTTGTAGGTCGCGGCCCTTCCGTCCGGATGCTGATGCGGACGGTGCGGGTCGACCTCCTCGAACAACGGCCATTCCTCGGCCGGCATGTTGAGCATCGGCGTGTGCGAGGTGCCGGCGCCGAAGACGATGCTGGCCATGCCCGTTCCTCCCGACCGTTCAGATGCGCGGAAGCTGGTGCTTCAGCACCTTGCCGGTCGCATTATGCGGCAGGCCGTCGATGAAACGCACCTGCTTCGGCACCTTGTAGCGGGCGAGCTGGCTGCCGCAGTGCTCGATCACCGCGGCCTCGTCGAGATTGGCGCCGGACTTCAGCACCACGAAGGCGCGACCGACCTCGCCCCATTTCTCGTGCGGCACGCCGACCACGGCGTTCTCCAGCACGCCGTCGAGCTGATAGATCACGTTCTCGACCTCGGCCGGGTAGACGTTCTCGCCGCCCGAGATGAACATCTCCTTCCAGCGATCGACGATATAGTAGTAGCCGTCGTCGTCCTGGCGCGCGGCGTCGCCGGTATGGAACCAGCCGTCCTTGGTGAACGAGGTGCGGTTGGCCTCCGGCCGGTTCCAGTAGCCCGGCGTCACGGTCGGCCCCTTGATCATCAATTCGCCGGTCTCGCCCCGCTTCACCTCATTGCCGTCGGGGTCGCAGATCTTCAGCCGCACGTAGAGCGGCGGCAGCCCCGATGAGCCGACCTTGCTCAAGGCCATGTCACCTGACAGCAGCAGTCCGAGCGGTCCGGTCTCGGTCATGCCCCAGCATTGCTGCAGCTTGATGCCCTTGCGGCCGTACTCCTCGATCAGCGCCAGCGGCGCCGCCGCACCGCCGACCCCCAGCGAAACGATGTGCGAGAAGTCGGCGTCGGCAAAGCCCGGCTCCTGCGCCAGCATCAGGAAGTTCGTCGGCACCCCCAGGGCATGGGTGAGGCCGAGCGCGCGATCGCTCAGCAGCCGCAGGAACTCAGCGGGATCGAAGCTGCGCATGACGACGTTACAGCCGCCGGTGTGGAACGTCGGGTTGCCGTAGACGTTCAGCCCGCCGGTATGGAAGGTCGGCAGGAACACCAGGTTCCGGCTCTGCGCCGTCAGTCCGACCATCATGCCGGCCTGGACGGCGTTGAAGACGCACATCTGGTGGGTGATCTGCGCGCCCTTGGGCCGGCCTGTCGTGCCCGACGTGTACATGATGGTCCAGATGTCGGCGAGATCGGGCACCGGCGGGTCGAGCGTGCCCCGCGCCGCCTTGATCCCGGCCTCGTAGGCGCTGGCCTTGCCGTTGGCGAGATCGGCCGTGTGCGGCACGCCCGCAAGCTTCGCCACCTCCAATGCTGCATCGGCGAATTCCACGCCATGGCACAGCACGGTGGGGCTCGCGTCCTTGCAGATGAACTCGAGCTCGGCCACCGCGAGGCGCCAATTCAGCGGCAGGAAGATCGCCCCCAGCCGCCTGCAGGCGAACTGAAGCTCGAAGACATCGGTGTCGTTCATGCTGAGCACGGCCACGCGGTCGCCCGGGCGGACGCCGAAATCACGCGCAAGCCACAGCGCACCGCGGGTGACGCGCTCATCGAACTGGGCGTAGGTGAAGCGCCGACCGGACGCGAGGTCGTACGCGGCTTCCGATTGCGGCGCGAAGTGCGCGTGGTAGGCGATCCAGTCCTCAGCGGGAATACCCGACGTCATTGCGTTTCCTCTGTTCTTCAGTTGCCCCAGCTTCCGACCGGTATCGGACTTTGTCTATCGCCGCCGCCTTTGCCGCACTGCACGTCAAAAGGCATCTTCCGGACCACGCGCTGGGTCGCGT
>JAEZHS010000741.1 GCA_023436825.1 Pseudomonadota bacterium
GGTAGTGCTGGTGGCGGTAGTGCTGGTGGCGGTAGTGCTGGCGGTGGTGGTGCTGGCGGTGGCGGAGCCGGCACTAGTGGCGGCGGCAGTTCCGGCGCAGGAGCCGGTGGCGGAGCAAGTGCCGGAGGAGCCGGTGCGAGCGGAGCTGGTAACGGCGGCGCGGCCAGCGCCGCGGCGGCCGGCGTTGGCGGAGTTGCAGGCGGAGCGGCTACGGCCGGTGTGGGCAATGGCGCAACGGCCGCCAGCGTCGGCGCAGCCGGTGTAGGCGCAACGAGCGTCGGCGGCGCCAGTGGTCAAAGTTCGGTCGGTCCATCGAACCTTGCCGGTCCCCCCAGCGTCGGCATAGCCACGGGCAGTGGCGCCAGCGTCGGGGCGGCAAACGGTGCGGCCTCGGGAGCGTCCGGCGCAGGGTCGGGAGGTTTCAGCGACTGGTCGTGGAGCGGCTTCGTGGCTGCCTCCCCGCGCGATCAGGAGAAGCGCGGCAGCTACCAGCTCCAGGCCGTGTACTTCCGGCGCGATCTCTTCAAGAGCACTGCGGACTGCCTCACGGCGGCGAGCAGCCAGGGATTGCCGCTCGACCTCTGCCGTTGACTGGAATTGAGTCACGCGGTGTCAGCGGACGGCAGGCCGAAGCCGCGCATTATCGATGAAAGCAGAAATATCGACATCGCGTATGGCCTTCCCCGGCGGCGCGCAGAGCACGCCCCCCATCAGCGAGTCGTATCCGCCGCGCTGCGGCCGGCCTACGCGCCGGAAGCCGAGGCAGCTCCGCCCCGCCCTCCCATCCTTGAAGGTTACGTAGTCGGTTTCCTTATAGCGGACGACCTGGGATATCTGCGTGACCGACTTTCCGTTCTCGAAGATCCACTTCACGAAGTCGGCCGTCGTCTCGTCAGCGGAAAGATAAGCGAAAGTGTTCTGGGCCTCCCACAGGAACAGGTGCACGTAGTAGCCGTCCCGGCTCGTTCCAAAGGCGGCCCATTGGCGGAACACGCCGATATTGCCTTCGCCGGTCACGACGTTGGTGGCCCGGCATTTCAACCCCGCCCAGGCGGCGATGCGCGACTGCTGGCAGTCCATGTCCGACCAAGTATAACGCCTCGCTTGGGCCGTAGCCGCTCCGCTGCCGGCAAGCAAGGCAACCAAGCACGCCAGCGACATGACGATCCGCATTGACGTTCCCAAGGGGCGCGTTCGAGCGCCCGGGCCGCCATTCGCCCGGGGCCAATACCTCGCGCCCGTGCCCTACGAACGTTTCACGAGCTCAGAATGTTGCTCTGTGCGCTTTCGGACGGAACAGTCATCGCGCTCTCGGGAGCGCGGAAAGCGGAATCGACATATGTCGATTTCCGCGTCGGGGGCCCGCGATCAGCCCTGACGGTCGGGTTCGTTGCTGCGCACCTGCGCCTGGGTGATGTGGCTGTTGGGCGGGACACTGTGGGTCAACCAGACGCTGCCGCCGATCGTCGAGCCGCGCCCGACGGTGATGCGGCCGAGCACCGTGGCGCCGGCGTAGATCACGACGTCGTCCTCCACGATGGGATGGCGCAGGCGGCCCTTGATCAGGGTGCCGCTATCGTCGGCCGGGAAGCTACGCGCCCCCAGGGTCACCGCCTGGTAGAGCCGCACGCGCTCGCCGATGATGGCGGTCTCGCCGACGACCACGCCGGTGCCGTGGTCGATGAAGAAGCTGCCGCCGATCTGGGCTCCCGGATGGATGTCGATGCCGGTCAGCGAATGGGCGATCTCGCTGATATACCGGGCGAGAAAGCGGGCGCCGAGCTTGTGCAGCGCATGCGCCAGCCGGTGATGGATGATCGCCGTCATGCCGGGATAGACCAGCAGGATCTCGGAATAGCCGGTCGCGGCCGGATCGCCGGCATAGGCCGCCCGCAGGTCGCTGACCAGCAGGCCGCGGATCTCAGGCAGGCCGGCGGCGAGTTCGCGGGTGATCTCGCACGCGCGGCGGGCCAGCTCCTCGTCCGACGGCGGGGATTCGGCGGCGAAGGGCAGCGTGCCGCGCAGATGCTCGCAGAGCTCCGGCAGCGCCCGCGCGAGCACGCCGGCGACGAAGTCGTCGATCATCTCTCCCGTCACGGCGCCGTTGCCGAGCTTGCCGTAATGGGCCGGAAAGAGCGCCATGGTGAGCCGGCCGAGCGTCGCGACGATGGCCTCGCGCGACGGCGGCGGCCGCACCGGTCCGCGATAGCGCACATTGTGCAGGACGTCGCGCGATTGCCGCAGGCCGGCAACGATCGCGCCGATGTCGAAATCCGCCGGAGCGGCGATCTGGGAATCTGGCATGCGCGTCACCTCTTTGGGACTGCGAATCAATCGCGGCCCAACACAAACTCAGTCGCCCGGCGGAAAGAACACCAGGGCGCGCGCCTCGATGCTCTCGCGTGGCGGCGCGCCCACCGCCAGCGGATTGTCGAACGACGTATGGAACGACAGCCGGGCCCGGCCGTCGTTGGCGCTGTCGTGCACGCGAATCAGGATCGCCTCCTCGGGCTGCTGTTCCGAGAAGTAGTACCAGCGATGGCCGGGCTTGTACTCGACCGACGAGGTCTCGCCGCGGACATGCGGGTAGACGAGATCGCTGGCGATGAGATCGTCGTCGGTGAAGGTCCGGGCGTCGCAGAGGGCAAGCGGCGAATCGAGCACCGGTCCGCGGATCGGCCGCCATACATTGATGACGCCGAAGCGATGCTTCAGCAGCTCGTCGGCGTCGCCGCCGAGATGATCGCGAACACGGCGCGGTGCGGAGTTCACCGTATGGTCGTTGTGCACCCTTCGGGACGGCTCGCGCGCGCCCTTGAGGGCGGCGTTGCGCACGGTGTGGTCGAAGACGAACACCCGGCTCACGCCGAGCTCGGTGCGCAGCAGCTGCTCGACCTCGGGATAGTAGGTCCGCCTGACCTCGTCGTCGGAGTAGAAGTTGCGCACCTGCGAGGGCCGCCTGACCAGCTGGAAGCCGTTGCGGTCGAGCGAGAACTCCTGCTCGCGGCCGCGGGCGTCTTCGATGCGGATCTCGCGTGGATCGTCGATACCGTTCCACTGCGGGACACCGGGCGGCGGATCTTCGACGTAGCGCACAGGCCTTTCCGGGCCGCGCTTCAGGTAATGCAGGGTCGTGGTGAGGGACTTGGCTTGCGAAGCAACATCGAGCGGCATGGAAACAACTCCACTTGCTGGTTGACGAATTCATCTTCCGATCAGCGCCGGCTCTCCAGCGAGATTCGTTGACGCGTCGGATAAGCCCTGGTCCTGCGAACGCTCACGGCGCACCCGGCTTGATCAGGACGCTGTGCGCCGGCGATCCGCCGATCGAGAGCCAGCCCTTGGCCGAGGCGAAAGCCACGGCGGCATCGACGGTGCAGAAATCCTCGACGCCGAGGCGATCGCGAATGCGATCGATGCGGACCCAGGCCTCGTGCTCCTTGCGGACGTCACGCACGGCCTGGCACACGCGCGACGCCAGGGCATCGAGGGTGAGGTTCCGGCTGAAATCGGTCCGATGCACAGGCATGCGGTTCTCCGACAGAAGAACTGACAGGACGGGAAGAAAAAAGAACGGCGCAGGCATGCGCCGTGAAGGGCTCAGCCGCGACAGCAACAGGAACGAAGCGATGGGATGAGGTTGCCGGCCATGTTGCAAACATCGGCACAGGAACGGTCGGGGTAAATGGTCAAGAAAACCAAAGATGAGGCCGTTCGGGAAAGCCTATTCTACTTCGTCGCCGCACAGCGAAGACCGACCGTAGCCAAGCAAAGGGCGGTCACCTGCAGCTGACGCCCTTCTCTACCTGCGGGCGCATTTGCGACTTGGTCAGCTACTGGACTACGATTGGGTTCCCGAATCGTGCCGATGGTCCGCCGGCGACGCCAGCTCCAGTGCCCCTTCCTCAGCGCCATGAGGAATGCGCAATGGACACTAAAGGGCGTAGCCACCATCGACCATCAAGGTCTGGCCGGTGATGTAGCTGGCTGCGTCAGAAGCGAGGAAGGCGACCGCCTGGGCAATTTCCGATGCGTGCCCCAAGCGCGCCAACGCGACCGAGCGCTTCGTGGCCTCGATGAAGCTTTCGTCAAAGTCGCCTCGAGCCATCAATTCATGGAACATGCCATCGTCGATCAATCCTACGGCCACCATGTTGGCACGAATTCCGTGGCGCCCTTCCTCAGATGCAATGCCACGAACGACCGATTCTAGTGCAGCCTTGGGAGCTGAAGACAGCACGTCCTTCTTGGCATAGCGACGGATTGCCGGCGTACCGAGGCAGATTGCTACCCCTTGTGTCGCGCGAAGTCCCGGCAGCGCGTGATGCAGGAAATTGTACGCACCGAAGAGATCCGTCCCCACGGTGCGCTCGAACAGAGACGGGTCGAGACTGCTGATGTAGCGCATGTCGATGTAAGGGCCAGCAGCGTACACGGCCGTGTGCAGTCCCCCGAAGATCGTCCGCACGGTGTCATGAAATGCCGCCACGGCATCCGGCTTGCGCAAGTCGACCTGAAAGGCGGCAGCACGGTCGGCCCCGCCCAGCTCCTCGACCAGTTCTTCCGCCGGTGCGCGGTTTCGGTTCCAGGTGACCGCGATTCGAGCACCCGCCTCGGCCAAGACTCGAGCGATAGCGCGCCCCAAGCCGCCGGATCCGCCGGCGATCGCGACTGCACCGGTTTGGTACCGCTGGGCGGCGAAGGCAGTCACGCCGCCTCTCCTTCCCCCTTTGATTCCAGAAAGTGGCGGCGCGTGACTTCCCGCAGTTTCACCTTCTGCACCTTGCCCGATGGTGTCATGGGGAACTCATCTACGACGAAGACGTGACGCGGTATTTTGAAACTGGCCACGCGGCCGTAACAATGGCGATGCACGGCCGCCGCATCAGGAGCCACTGCGTCGCGGGCGACAATGAGAAACGCCGCGGCGACCTCGTTCAACCGTTCATCGGGATAGGCGACGACCGATGCGTCCTGCACACCAGGCATTTCCAGCAGCAGCGCCTCGACCTCGGCCGGGGCGACGTTTTCGCCGCCGACCTTGAGCATATCCTTGTAGCGTCCGGTAAAACGCAGATAACCGTCCTGCCGCAAGTACCCGGCATCGCCGGTCCGCAGGAAGCCGTCGGGCAGAAGGGCCGCCGCCGTCTCCTCGGGCATTTTCCAGTATCCCTTCATCAGCGAGTAGCTGCGCACCTGGATCTCTCCCAATGTGCCGGTGGGACAGGGCATCCCCGTGTCGGGATCAACGATGCGCACGTCAACACCGGGCAGCGGAAAGCCGGAGGCCTCGCTGCGCTGCTCGTCGTCGCAGTCGAGGAAGCCCGCGGTGATGCCGGCCCACGTCTCGGTCATCCCGAACGACGGATAGATCGGGCAGAACTCCACGTGGGCCCGCTGAACGATGGCAACGCAATTGTCCGGCCCCGAAGGAAAGCTGCCCATCCGCAGGCTGGAGATGTCGCGACGACGGCGCTCCTGAGCCTCGATCAGATCGCGGTAGTGCGGATCGAAACCGTGCACGATGGTGGCTCTCTCGCGCTCGATGAGATCGAGCACCTCCTCCGGTTCGAACGTCTCCATCAGTATCTGCGACGCACCGAGAGCGACGGACGGTACGGTGACGAAGCCGATCGCATAGAGATGGAACAGCGGCAGGTAGTGCATCTGCACGTCGCGAAACGTGGTTCCCCAGATCACCGAGCGAAGGATGCAGAGACGGACACCGGCATGAGTGAGCATCGCCCCCTTGGCGTTGCCGGTGGTGCCCGACGTGTAGACGATCATCGCCAGGTCCGAGACGGCGACCGCGCCGGCACATGCCGCGACAGCGGCTCGATCTGCAGGGCCGGCCTGCACCAGCAGCGCCGCCAGGGGCTCGGCTGCTTCCAACCGCGCCTCATCCACGGAAATGAGACGGCGGAGCGCGGGATAGGAAGCGCTCTGGACGCCACCGGCCGGCCGTCGCTGCAGATCCGGGAGGACTTCAGCAAGGAGCGCACCGTAGTCAACCGGACCGGACCGCTCGGCATAGATCAGCGCGTTGCATTCCGATTGGGCAAGGCAATAGGCCATGTCCCGCGAGCGGTAGCGCGTATTGAGCGGAACGGCGACGGCGCCCAGGCGACCGATCGCCAGTAACAGGAAAATGTAGCAAGGCCGGTTGGTGAACCACAGCCCGATCCGGTCCCCTCGCCCGAGGCCTGCCTTCATCAAGGCCCATGCATGGCGGTCGACCTCCTCATCGAGCTGACGGAAGGTCCACCGCGCCTCGCCATGGACGAGAGCCTCACGGTCGGGCCAGCTCGCGCCGGCTCGTGCGGCGAGATCACCGAGCCGGAGGTCGCCGAACAGGTCGATCATGGTTCGCAGCCCTATTTTGCGATGCTGGGGCACTTCGAGGCGTTCAACGGCGGATAGCCGACGTCCGCCGGGATCCGGCGCACCAGCTTTAGGATGTCCCATTTCGACTTGGACTCCGACGGCGTCTTGACCTCCAGGAGATAGGTGTCGTGCTCCATGAGCCCGTCGGGACGGAGCTTGCCGTTGGTCGCAAAGATGTCGTTGACCGGCATCGCCCTCATCTGCGGCAGGATCTTCTCCGGCTCGAAGGTGCCGGTCGCCTTGGCTGCCTTGAGGTAGTGGGCCACCGAAGAATAGACGCTCGCCTGGATCATGTTGGGCATCGCCTTGCGGCGCTTGAAGAAGCGTTCGGCGAACGAGCGCGTCCTGTCGTCGAGGTCCCAGTAGTATGCGGTGGTCATGAGCAGGCCTCTCGCCTTGTCCAGGCCCAGCGCGATGATGTCCGTGTCATAGACGATCATGCTGGCCAGCTTCTGGCCGCCGGCCAGCAGCCCGAAGTCGGCGGCGCCGATGACGATGTTGCGGAAATCGGCGCCGACATTGGCAACGCCGATGATCTTCGCCTTGCTGGCCTGCGCCTGCAGAAGGAAGGACGACATGTCCGGCGTGTTCAGCGGATTCTTGACGTTGCCGAGGAACTTGCCGCCGTAGGACGTGATCAACTCCTGGCTGATCCGCTCCATGGAATGGCCGAAGGCGTAGTCGGCGGTTATGAAGAACCAGGAGTCACCGCCGCTCTCCAGGATCGAACGCACCGTGCCTCGTGCCAGGACGTTGGTGTCGAGCATCCACTGCACGGAGTACGGTGCGCAGTCTTCGTTGCTCAGCCTGTCGGTAAGGGCGCTGGAGAACAGCACCACTTTCTTCTTTTCCTTGGCGACGGCCTGAACGGCGAGCGCCACCGAGGACACCGGCACGTCGACCAGGACATCGACGCCTTCAACGTCGAACCAGCGCCGCGCCAGGTTGGCTGCCACGTCGGCCTTGTTCAGCGTATCGCCGAACATGACTTCCACCTTGCGGCCGGCAACCGAGCCGCCGGCATCCTCGACCGCCATTCGCGCCGCCTCGACGGAATTCTCGCCGACCAGGGTGGCGAACGGCCCGCTCATGTCGGTCAGCACGCCGATTTTCAGCGGCTTGTCCTGCGCCACCCCAAGTCCGGGCAACAGCGTGCCGAGCAACGCAGCCACGGCCAGCATCCAGCGTGCCAACATCGAGCGTCCTCCGTCCCTTCGTGCCGCCTTCGTTGGGTGTGGCGGCGCCGGACGATAGGAACGATATTCGTTTATGTCAAATTTAATTCGTTAATAGCGAATTATGGTCAACTGCTCGTTGGATCCTCCGGGCGGTACCCGAGCTTCTGGGAAATCCGGAGGGCACATTCGCGCGCCGCTCGCGCGGTTACGCCGGCCGGGTCGGCATCGGCCGGCAGGCCCGGCTTCATGAGGCTGACCGCGAGGACGAGTTCGCCCTTCTCGTTGAATACGGGCGCACTGATCGAGTTCACGCCCCGCACCACCTCACCAATGTTGCGCGACAGTCCCAATCGCCGAACCTCGCCGGTAAGCGCGTCGAGCTGGGCCGGGGTTACCGTCTCCGGATGCCCGGCGTAGCGATGACGCTCGCCCTTCAGCGCGGCCAGTACCTTGCTCCTCGGCATGTAGGTCGCAAAGACAAGCCCGGCTGCCGTGTGCAACAGCGACAAGACGGTGCCGCAGCGGATGTAGACGTGGAGCGGATGGTCGGCCTCGGTGAACTGCACGATTGTCGGCCCGAGGTTTCCCCACACCGATACCGCCGTGGAGTATTGCGCCGCGACGCCGACCTTCTTCAGTTCCTCCTGAGCGATTCGCAGCGGCGACAGTCGCTGAACCGCAGCCAGGCCGATCTGCAATGCCGCCTCCCCGAGATCGTATTGACCGGTCTCCGGGTCCTGGGTGATCAGGCCGAGCTTCGAGAAGCTGACGAGATAGGGATGCGCCTTGGAGGGCGTCATGCCGGCCGCCTTGGCGAGATCGCGCAGGGGCATCGACGTACGGCTGCGGGCAAGAGCCTGCAGCAGGGCTCCTCCAATCTCGACTGACTGAATGCCGCGTTGAGCGCTCGCCATGCACTGTCCCCTTTGTTTGCCTTTCCAGATGACAGGGATGGGAGCAAATTTCTATTCGCTATTATTGAATATCATTCGCTATTGACAAACAAAGGAAAGCTGCCCGATCTTCCATCCAACAACGATGGGAGGAATGTGGTGGATGACAACGGCAGCGCGAAGAGCGGGCTTGGATTGGCGGGAAGAAAGGTCCTTGTCACCGGCGCAGCGAGCGGCATCGGCCGTGCGACCGCTGAGCTTCTGGCCAGGCTGGGAGCGAAGCTCGTGCTGGCGGACATCTCTCCTCTCGAGGAAGTGGCGAGCACTGTGCGCGCCGCGGGAACGGATCCCGTTCTGAAGCCTGGCGATCTCGCAGACGAAGCTTTCCTGCAGCATCTGGCGAACGAGGAAGAGCTGTTCGCCCTGGCGAATTGCGCCGCGGTGTTCAGCCGCGACACGTGGAGGAGCGACCTCTCGCCGTCCAGCCGCTTCGATCTATTGATGCGCATCAACGTCCGCGCCCCGCTGGTGCTGGGCGAGGCATTGGTCGAACGGTTCGCCGAGCGTGGCGGCGGCTTCATCGTGCTGGTCGGCTCGGCAGCCGGGCGCAACGGAGGAGGCATAGCGGGCGGGACCCCGATCGACTACGCCGCGTCCAAGGGCGCCGTGCACACGCTGGTGCGCACTCTCTCGCGCCGTGGCGTGGGCCGCAACGTGCTGGTCAACGGTGTGGCGCCGGGACCCGTCGACACGCCGTTGGCCAAGGGCTTGCCGTTTGCGCCAAGCGCCTTGCCCTTGGGGCGGATGGGCCGGGCCCTCGAGATCGCGTGGCCGATCGCATTCTTGTGCTCGCCGGCCGCCTCTTACATCTCGGGCGCCGTGCTCGACGTCAATGGCGGAGCTTTCGTCGGCTGACCCTTGGAGGCTGCCGGCTGCTGTACAGGAGAAGTGCGATGGACGTTGGCGTGCAGATGGTCTTCACCAGTCACGGCTGGGCAGGCATTTCGGATGATCAGGTGTACGATGAGGAAATCAGGCTCGCCTTGCTGGCGGACGAACTCGGTTTCGACGTCGTCTGGGCCGTCGAGCATCATTTCTTCGACTACTCCTTCTGCCCCGACAACACGCAGTTGCTGTCCTACCTCTCGACGCGGCTGAAACGCGCCGAAGTCGGAACGGCAGCGGTGATCCTTCCGTGGAACGATCCCTTGCGTGTCGCCGAGAAGATTGCGCTGCTCGACTACTTGGCGGGTGGAAAACTGCGCTTCGGGATCGGACGCGGGCTTTCGCGCCGGGAGTTCGGAACGTTCCGCGGAATCGGAATGGATGAGTCGCGCGAGCGATTCGACGAGGCGGCGGCGCTGATCCTCCAGGCCCTGCGCGAAGGGTTCATGGAAGGCAGCGGCAAATTCTACCCCCAGCCGCGCGCGGCAATCCGGCCAGCTCCCACGCGCGATTTTGCCGATCGTCTGTACGCGGTAGCCTCGAGCGACGATTCCGTCGAATCCGCTGCGCGCATCAAGGCCCGGATGGTCATGTTCGCCGACCGCTCTTGGGAACATCGGATGCCGTCGGTCGACAAGCATCGCCAACGATATCAGGAGATCCATGCTGAGAGTGCCCCTCCCCCCATGACGTGTGACTTCTGCTACTGCTCGCCCGACGCCGCGACCGCAGAAGAAGATGCCAGCCGGTATCTGGGGACCTATCTCGACAGCATCCTCGAGCACTACGAGATCATGGGCAGCCACTTCGCATCGACCAAGGGGTATGCTGCCTATGCAGAAGCGTCCAAGAGCCTCAACAAGATGGGCAAGGACGGCTTCCTGAAGGGCTTCATGAAGGCGACGTCGTGGGGAACGCCGGACCGCATCCTGCGAACACTTGAAGCTCGTCGTGACCTTTTAGGCCGCTATGAACTGGCGACCTCCTTCCGTTTCGGCGGCGTCCCCTATCGCGATGCAGAGAGATCTCTGCGCCTGTTCGCCAAGGAAGTGCTTCCAGTCATCAAGTCGTGGAACTGACGCTACGCCTCCACCAACCTTCCCACTTCACCTGGCGCCCGCCGGAGCTCGACCTGACGGTCATGCCACTGGCGCAGCGATGGGCGGTGGCCGATCGAGACCATGGTCGTGGCCGGCAGGCGCTGCTTCAATGCGTCGTAGACCGCCATCTCCATCGGCTCGTCGAGCGAGGCCGTGGCCTCGTCGAGGAACAGCCAGTCGGGCTTGAAGACCAGCGCACGGGCAGTGGCCAGGCGCTGCTGCTCGCCGCCCGACAGGATGTTGGTCCAGTGCGCGACCTCGTCCAGCCGGTCCGAGAGATGGCCGAGCTTGACGGCTTCCAGCGCCGAGACGATCTCGGCATCGGTGGCCTTGGAGTCCTCGTCGGGATACTTCACCGCGTCGCGCAGTGTGCCGATCGGGATGTAAGGCTTCTGCGGCAGGAACAGCACGCGCGCGCCGGCCGGGACGCGCACCTGCCCCTTGCCGAACGGCCAGATGCCGGCCAGCGCCCGGAACAGCGTGCTCTTGCCCGAGCCGCTGACGCCGGTGATCAGGGTCGAACGGCCGCGCGGCAGGGTGAAGGTTGCGTCCGAAAGCAACGCCTGCCCGTTGGGCAGGCCGAGCGTCAGGCCCGCCGCGCCGAGGTCGCTGCGGGCGGCTTCCGGCACCACCTCGATGGCGGTGTCGGGCTTGGCGTCCGAGGCCGCCTGCAGGCCCATCAGACGGTCCATCACCGCGCGCAGCTCGGCGAGGTAGGTGTAGTTGTCGATGAAGAACGACAGCGCCCCCTGCACCTGTCCGAAGGCCGACGCCGTCTGCATCACCACGCCGAGCGTGAGCGCGCCTGAGAAGAAGCCCGGCGCCG
>JAEZHS010000756.1 GCA_023436825.1 Pseudomonadota bacterium
GCTCCGCCTCGCTACGCTCGGCTCCGGTCGGGATGACGGGGTTTTGCAGTCACATGCGATAGCCCTGTCGTAAGACGGGGGAGGTGGAAGAGAGGCTCAGCGCCACTTCGGATTGGCGATCGCGATCTTGTCGGCGATGGTGGCCTCCAGATGGGCCATCAGGGCCGCGTCGTGCTCGTCGCGTTGGCCGGTGCGCAGCTGGCGGGCGAGCTCCCGGTTGAGCTCGTCGAGCGTGCCGTCGCGGCCGAGCAGCTTCGCGAGCCGTTGGTGCTCGCGGGCGTCGGCGGCAGGCCCCAGCCGCGCCTCGCGTTCCAGGATGGCGAGCGAGTTCACGGCCACCCGCATCTGGAAGCCGAGCCGCGGCTCGACCTTGTCGAGCACGGGCGTCACCTCCTCGCGCAACAGGTCGGCGATGGCCGACAGGAGCTCGGCGGCGGTCGGACGGTCCTGTGCCATCACGCCTTCTCCTTCAGCAATTGCAGCAGGTCGACCTCGGTCTCCACGGCGCGTCGGCCGATCGAGGCGAGCTCCATCGACTTCACCGTTCCGCCGAGATGCCGCCACGCCTGCTGATGGCAGATGATGCCCCAGCGCACCGTGCCGAAAACCTCCCACCAGTGGGCGCGGGCCGGATCGACCTTGGCGCCGCCCGCCTTCTCGTAGGCCGACCACAGCTCCTCGCGGCTGCCGAAGCCACCGGCCGGCTTGTCGACCGCGCCGAAGCGCCAGCTCTTCACGCACAGCCAGCCGAGGTCCTCGACCGGATCGCCGAGATGCGCGCCCTCCCAGTCGAGGATCGCCGTCACGCCGCTTTCGTCGACGAGGTAGTTGCCGGTGCGGTAGTCGCCGTGCACCAGCAGCGGCCGCGCGATCGGCGGCGGCCGGCGCCGATCGAGCCAGCCGAGCGCGAGCTCGAACACCGGCTGCGGCTGGCTCAGCCCGTCGAGCGCTCGGCGCATGCCAGCGATGTGGTCGGCAGCCTCGCGATGGGCGAGTCGCGGCAGGTCGCCCAGCTCGACGGCATGGATGCGCGCCAGGATCGCGCCGAGCTGGCCCGCGATCAGCGTCCGCGCCGTCGCGTAGGGCGGGTCGCGCAGCAGCTTGCGAGCGATTGCGGTGCCGCCGATGCGGCGCATGACGAAGGCCTCGCCCAGCCCATCCTGCGGCGTGAGCTCGAACAACACCTCGGGCGCACGCACGCCCGCCCTGAAGGCGGCCGCAAGAACGCGGAACTCCGTGGCGCGATCAAGCCCGGTGGCCGGTCGGTCTGCCTTGCCGGTTGTCGGTGGATCACGGCGCAGGACCAGGCCGTGGCGACTGCCGTCCACCAGGACGTCGAAGGTCCAGGTCTGGCGCGAGGCGCCGCCCGATTCCCGCTTGAGGCTTTCGATCGTCGCAGGCTTGCCGAAATGCCGGCTGGCTGCCCCGGCAAGGCCGGCGGCCACCTGCTCGGCCTCAGATGCTGTGTGAACGGTCATTTACCGGACTGTGGCACAGGCCCGGCAGCGTGGTAAGAGGGCGCCCGCCACAGACAAGAAGGAGAAGCCGGACGTGTCGACTGATTTCGCGGCCATGCACGGCCTTTATCTGGAAGACCTCGAGGTCGGCATGTCGGCGATGTTCGGCAAGACGGTGACCGAGGCCGATATCGCGGCCTTCGCCGGCGTCTCGGGCGACACCAACCCGATCCATCTGCACGGCGGCTTCGCTCAGTCGACGCGCTTTGGCCAGCGCATTGCCCACGGCATGCTGAGCGGCAGCTTCATCTCGACCGTGGTCGGCACCAAGCTGCCCGGCCCGGGCTCGATCTACGTCTCGCAGACGCTCAACTTCACCGCTCCGGTCTCGATCGGCGACACGGTGACCGCGGTCTGCACCATCACCGACATCAACCAGGAGCGCCGGCGCGTCACCTTGAAGACGCGGTGCGTCGCAGGCGACAAGGTCGTGATCGACGGCGAGGCCGTTGTGTCGGTGCCGCGGCGCACGCCGAAGAAATGATCGCGAGCTTCGACCACTGGCAGGCCACGCCCGCGCAATGGCAGGGCGGGGCGGTGGCGCTGGGCAACTTCGACGGCGTGCATCGCGGCCATCAGGCGCTGCTCGACCGCACCGTCGAGCAGGCCAAGGTGCTGAACGCCCCGGTCGTGGCGCTGACCTTCGAGCCGCATCCGCGCCGCTTCTTCGTGCCCGACACCGGCCCGTTCCGGCTGACCCTGCCGCCGGCCAAGCTGAGGCTGCTGGAGCAGTACGGCGTGCAGGCCGTGCTGGCTCAGCGCTTCGACGCGGCCTTCGCGGCATTGTCGGCCGACTCCTTCATCGACGACGTGCTGCTGAAGGGCATGGGCGCGCGCCATGTCGTGTGCGGCTACGATTTCACCTTCGGCGCCCGCCGCACCGGCAACGTCGAGATGCTGCGCGAAAGGGGCCGGCAGAAGGGCTTTGGCGTCACCGTGCTCGATCCGGTGATGCGTGAGGGCGAGATCTATTCTTCGACCAGCATCCGCGAGGCGCTGCGCGCCGGCTGGGTCAGCGAAGCATCCGAGCTTCTGGGCCATTCCTGGGAGATCGAGGGCGAGGTCGAGCTGGGCGACCAGCGCGGCCGGACCATCGGCTTCCCGACGGCCAACGTGGCGCTGGGCGAGCATCTCAGGCCGCGCTTCGGCGTCTATGCCGTGCGCGTCCTGCTCGGCGGGCAATGGCGGCCTGCGGTCGCCAACCTCGGCCGCCGCCCGACCTTCGGCAAGCTCAAGGAGAATTTCGAGGTCCACCTGTTCGACTTCTCGGGCGACCTCTACGGCAAGACCCTGCGTGCGGCGTTGATCGAGTTCATCCGGCCGGAGATGAAGTTCGGCGGCCTCGACCAGCTCAAGGCGCAGATCGCCGCCGACGGCGAGGCCGCGCGCAGGCTGCTCATTGGGTGACACTGTCACCCCGAGCAAAGTGAAGGGCCTTTACGGCAAACAGGAAAGGTCTGTCGCTACGCTCGGGATGACGGAGGCCAGCCTCCCGGCGAGGAAGACTGCCCGCACCTCGGCCGCCATGCCGCGGTTCTGGATAAGCCCCAGCCGTCACAATCGGTATGGCGCGCGGACCCCCGGGTCTCCCTCCGGGAAGTCCTTGACGTTGCGGGTGACCAGCAGCAAGGCGTGCACCTGGGCGGTCGCCCAAATCACCGCGTCGGGAAGCTTGATCCGATGATCGCGGCGAAGGTCGATGGCTCGCTCGGCAATCCTCTCGTCGACAGGGAAGACCTTGAAGCCACCCAGGAAGCTTCGGGTCGCCTGCTCGAGGCCGGGGCCGGCGCCGACCATGACCTCCATCCACGTGACGATGCTGATCGTCTTGTCTTGATATCGCTGCAGTTCGGTCCGCGCCTGAGGCACGGCGTTCAGGTAGTCGACCAGGATGTTGGTATCGAACAGCGCCTTCACCATTCGCGGCGCACTTTTTCCTGATAGGCGAGACCGTCAACCTTGCGCTTGCCCCACAGTCCGAATGCGTCGCCGCTGCGCTTGCTACGTCGCTTGGCGAGGTAATCATCGATTGCCTCGCGGATCAGGGCGGCGCGGGAGCGCCGGTCCTGCTTGGACAATTCATCCAACTCATGGACTTGCGGGTCGCCGATATCGACCAACGTGCGCATTGGAGCCCTCACGATATCTGATATCGATCATATATATCATGAAGGGCGCGATACAAGTTCCTGCGGGACGAACCGCGGAATGGCGCAAGGCGACCGACCGGCCGCCTCGCGCC
>JAEZHS010000757.1 GCA_023436825.1 Pseudomonadota bacterium
ACGACGAGTTCAAGATCACCACGGTCTACGTCACGCACGACCAGTCCGAGGCCATGGTGACGTCCGACCGCATCGTGGTGATGAACAAGGGGCGCATCGAGCAGATCGACGCGCCGCATGTGCTCTACGGCCGGCCCAAGAGCCGGTTCGTCGCGGGCTTCATCGGACGCACGAACTTCCTTGAAGGCGCTCTCAATGGCGGCGACGTGCGCTTCGACGGTTTTGCGGCGGCCGCCTCACGGTTGGAAGGCGCCAGTGGGAGCGGCACATTGCTGTATTCCCTGCGGCCGCAGGCGATCGGCCTCAGCAGCCAGAAGCCCAACGGCAGCAGCCTGGCTGTGGAAGCAGAAATCGCAGGGCGGTCCTACCTCGGCGAATACTGGGACTATCAGGCCCGGCCGCTCGGCGGTGCCAAGCCGGTGCGCGTTTCCACGGGGCCGAGCGCAGTTTTCGAGGTAGGCAGCCGTGTGTGGCTGGAGATCGATCCCGCGGCCATGGTACGGGTAGAGTAAGAACATCGCCGCCGCGACCCACCACGGCCTCACCTCCAGGAGCGCCGTTAGGACGCGTCTCGGTGCTCCTCCGGGTTAGGTGGTGATGTTGCAATCGACGTTAACAGCAGAGTGAGCCCATGACCGCCGGACCGCTTTCCCGCTTCACCGTCCTCGATCTGACCCGGGTGCGGGCCGGCCCGACGGCGGTGCGCTATCTCGCCGACTGGGGCGCCGACTGCATCAAGGTCGAGATGCCGCCGGGCGCCGGCGACATGGACATGGGCGGGCCGCGCCACGGGCCCGACTTCCAGAACCTGCATCGCAACAAGCGCTCGATCACGCTCAACCTCAAGGAGCCGGACGGCCTCGCTGTCTTCAAGAAGCTGGTCGAGAAGGCCGACGTCGTGGTCGAGAACTACCGCGCCGACGTGAAGTTCCGCCTCGGCATCGACTACGAGAGCCTGAAGAAGGTGAACCCGCGCATCGTCCTGGGCTCGATCTCGGGCTTCGGCCAGGACGGTCCCTACGCCGAGCGCGCGGGCTTCGACCAGATCGCCCAGGGCATGGGCGGCCTGATGTGGGTCACCGGCATGGAAGGCCAGGGGCCGGTGCGCGCCGGCATCGCCGTGGCTGACGTCGGTGCCGGTCTGCATTGCGCCATCGGTATCCTGATCGCGCTGCTGGAGCGCGAGACCTCGGGGCAGGGCCAGTGGGTGTCGAGCTCGCTGCTGCAGGCCATGATCTCGATGTGCGACTTCCAGGCCGCGCGCTGGACCATCGCCAAGGAGGTGCCGGGCCAGGCCGGAAACAATCATCCGACCTCGATCCCGACCGGCGTGTTCAAGACCAAGGACGGCTACATCAACATCGCAGCGTCCGGCGGCCATATCTACAAGCGCTTCTGCGAGTCCATCAACGCGCCGGAGCTGATGACCGACGAGAAGTTCGCGACTGACAAGGCGCGGCGCGCCAATCGCGATCTGCTCAACGCCGAGATCGAGAAGCGGGTAGGGGCCTACGGCAGCGCCGAGCTGGTGGAGAAGCTTAACAAGGCGGGCGTGCCGGCGGGCCCCATCTACAAGATGGACGAGATGTTCGCCGATCCGCAGGTCAAGCACCTCAAGATGGCGCATCCGGTGAACTCGCCCAAGCTCGGCCCGATCGAGCTGATCGGCCAGGCCATCAACATGAGCCGAACGCCCTTCGAGATGCGCTCCGCCACGCCCGAGCAGGGCGAACACACCGAGGCCGTGCTGAAGGAAGCGGGCTACGATGCCGCGCAGATCGCGAGCTTCAGGCAGCGCGGGGTTATTTAGAGGAAAGCCTTCCTCGCCAACGAAGTTGGGGAGGTGTCCGCGTGAGCGCCTTCACAGGCGCGTTAGCGGACGGAGGGGTCATGGGCCTTCTGAGACTCATGACCCCTCCGTCGCCGCATGACGGCGACACCTCCCCACGCGTTGCGTGGGGAGGAAGCGCCACTGGAGTGGCGCGCTCCCGGCAAAGACCATGTTACAGGACGATGACAGGAAGGATAGCCGCATGAACGAGACCAGGCGCGTCAATCTCGCGCTGCAAGGCGGCGGATCGCACGGCGCCTTCACCTGGGGCGTGCTCGACGCGCTGCTCGAGGACGAGCGGCTGGCGATCGAGGCGGTGAGCGGCACCAGCGCCGGCGCCATGAACGCGGCCATCCTGCTGCAGGGCTGGACCAGCGGCGGCCGGGCCGGGGCGCGTACGGCGCTGCGCGCCTTCTGGAAAGAGCTCGGCACCATGACGATCGCAAGCCCGATCCAGCGCACGCCGCTCGACCGCCTGCAGGGCAACTGGAACCTCGACGATTCGCCGGGCGCGCTGTGGGCCGACCTGATCCAGCGCACGCTCACGCCCTGGCAGCGCAACCCGCTGAAGTTCGATCCGTTGCGCGAGCTCCTGCGCCGCCATTTCGACGAGAAGGCCGTGCGCGCCTGCCACGCGATAAAGGCCTTCATCGCCGCCACCAACGTGCAGACGGGCAAGGTCCGCATCTTCACGCGCGAAGAGCTGTCGATCGACGCCCTGCTCGCCTCGGCGTGCCTGCCCAACGTGCATGAGGCGGTGGAGATCGACGGCGTGCCCTATTGGGACGGCGGCTTCCGCGGCAATCCGCCGATCTGGCCGTTCATCTACGACAGCGACAGCCGCGACGTCGTGCTGGTCGAGGTCGACCCGCCGTTCCGCGAGGGCGTGCCGCGCTCCAACGCCGAGGTCGCCGACCGATTGAACGAGATCACCTTCGGCGGCGCGCTGATGTCGGAGATGCGCGCCATCGCCTTCGTCCAGGACCTGATAGACCAGGGCGCCGTGACCGGGGAGTTCGCCCGTCGGCTGAAGCGGCTGTTCATCCATTCGATTGCAGATCCCGACTCGCTGGCACCGCTCGGCTCGGTCAGCAAGTTCAACATCGAGCCGGAATTCCTCGAGTACCTGTTCGGCCTAGGCCGCAAGGCCGCAACCTCGTGGCTGGCGAAAACGTTCAGCGCCCTCGGCACGGAGAGCAGCATCGACATTCGCGCACGATTTCTGTGAAGTGGGGACATGCGCATCGGCATCGATCTCGGGGGCACGAAAATCGAGGGCATCGTCCTCGACGACAAGGGCAAGGAACGCGCGCGCGTGCGTGTCGCCACGCCGACGGCGAGCTACGAAGCCACCGTCGACGGCGTGGCCGCCGTCGTGCGCGACCTCGAGGCCAAGGTCGGCACGCGCTGCCGCGTCGGCGTCGGCCATCCCGGCGCCATCTCGCCCGCCACCGGCCTGATCAAGAACGCCAACTCCACGCAGCTCAACGGCCGTCCGCTCGACCGCGACCTGAAACGCCTGCTCGAGCGCGACGAGGTACGCCTGTCCAACGATGCCAACTGCTTTGCCGTCTCCGAAGCGGCCGACGGCGCTGGACGCGGCTGGCCGGTCGTGTTCGGCGTCATCCTGGGCACCGGCGTCGGCGGCGGCATCGTGATCGAGGGCAAGCCGCTGGTCGGCGCCCAGGCGATCGGCGGCTAATGGGGCCACAATGCCCTGCCTTTGCCGCGCGACGACGAGCGACCCGGCCCGCCGTGCTATTGCGGCCGCTGCGGCTGCGTGGAGTCGTGGCTGAGCGGGCCCGCGTTCCAGCGTCAGTTCGTCGAGAAGACTGGACGCAGCCTGCGCGCCACCGAGATCGCCGAAGCCGCCGGGTCGGGCGATCGCGACGCGGTGGAGAGCCTTGAGGTCTATTGCGACCGGCTGGCGCGGGCTCTGGCCAACGTCGTCAACCTGATCGACCCGCACGTCATCGTGCTGGGCGGCGGGCTATCCAGGATGGAGACGCTTTATCGGCGCGTGCCGGAGCTGTGGCGCAACTACATCTTCTCCGAGCCCGACCGCATCGCCACGAAGCTGCAGCCGCCCCTGCACGGCGATTCGAGCGGCGTGCGCGGTGCGGCCTGGCTGTGGCCGGCGTGAGGCAAGCTCCTCCGGTCCCCCCCCGCGCCCGCGCCGGGCCGGCCGGT
>JAEZHS010000030.1 GCA_023436825.1 Pseudomonadota bacterium
CCTGCGCCGGCAGTGCGAGAAATCGGGGGCGGCGGCGGGCGCGCGCGACCGCGTCACCAACGTGTTCGGCCAACACGTGTCGCCTGCCGTCGTCGACCGGTTGCTCGCCTCGCATAGCGACCCGCCGAGCGAGCTGCGCGAGGTCTGCGTGCTGTTCCTCGACATCAGGGGGTTCACGGCGATGACGCGCAAGCGGCCGGCCGACGAGACCGTGGCGCTGCTGAACGATTTCTTCGCCGAGATGATCGAGATCGTGGATCGCAACAACGGCATCATCAACAAGTTCCTGGGCGACGGCTTCCTGGCGATCTTCGGCGCGCCGCTCGACGATCCCAAGGCGGCGGCCAATGCGCTGGCCGCGGCGCACGGCATGCTGGCGGCGGTCGACCGCTGGAACAAGACGCGGCCCGACAAGACGCTGCGGGTCGGCATTGGAATCCATCTCGGCAAGGCCGTGACCGGCACCGTCGGCTCGCCCCAACGCAAGGAGTACACGGTCATCGGCGATACCGTGAACCTGGCGGCGCGCCTGGAGCAGCTCACCAAGGAGACAGGCTCGCAGCTCCTGATATCGAGCGCGGTCCATCACGCGACGACCGGCGCCGACGGCGCGACCGATCTCGGCCCGCTGCCGATTCGCGGCTACGACGAGAACGTGCGGGTGTGGAAGGTGGTGTGAGCTGGTTGGACGCGCGCCATCCCGGTGGCGCGTCTTCTCATGCTCTTCCGGACCGCGCGCATCTTGCGCGCTCAAGATTCATGGGCGAGCTGGAAGCTCGCGGTCCAGAAGACATGACGCGCCACTGAAGTGGCGCGCGTCCAGCGACTACTTCGCGCCCGCGAGCTGCTTCTTGCCCTTGGCCTTCGCCTTCTTGGCGAGCTCGTCGCGGGCGACCGGCGCCTTGCCGGTCTCCTGGAGCTCGGGCACGTCGGCCTCGTGCCAGAAGTTCAGCTCGATCATCACACCGTCGGGGTCGTGCACGAAGACCTGCTGCAGGGGCCGCGCCGGCACCTTGCGCACCTCGTACGGCACGCCGTCCTTTTTGATCTGGTCGATGGTGCCGCGGATGTCCGAGCAGTTGATGGCGACATGGTAGATGGCGCCGCTGCCATGGTCCTTGCGGTCGGTCTCCGAGACGATGTGCAGGATCGGCTTGTCGCCGGCATACATCCACGCGCCGGGGAACTGGAACGGCGGACGGTCGCCATTCCTGAGACCCACGTAGCGCTCGTAGAAGCGCACCGTGGCGTCGAGATCCTTGCAGTAGATATTCCAATGATCCAACGAAAGGGCGGGCATCCATTCCTCCTGCGTTCCGTTGGCCGGCAGTCTACCCAGTCCGGCTCAGCCGTGGCAGCACGAATTTCCGGCCTTTTCCTCATATTTGTCGTGGTGGCGGACCCAGTGGGAGAGGTTCCCGCCGGGCGGCTCATTGCGGCCCTTGGGCGTGATGTCGAGGAAACCGTAGACTGTTCCGACATCTTCAGTGCCGCGGGCAAATACCGAATAGGTATGGAAAATCTGGCCGGTCTCATCCCTGGTGAAGACGCTGAAGCCGGGCAGCTCGTCGCTCACCCAGTCCCGTTCCTCGAAATTGTAGAAGACCTTGCCCTCGGCCTTCTGCTCTTCTGTAAACGAGACGTTGTAGTCGAAGTTGAAGTCGTTGCCGGCCGACGACACCCACTTGAACGGCCAGCCCATGCGCTTGTGGAAGGCGGCGATCTTTGGATAGGGCGCACGCGAGACGGCGATCACCATGACATCGTGGTTGACGAGATGGACCAGCGAGCCCTCCATCTGGTCGGCGCCAAACGAGCAGCCGACGCAACCCTCCTGCCAGTCCGGCCCGAACATGAAGTGCTTGACGATGAGCTGGCTGCGGCCGGCGAACAGGTCGGAGAGCGTCTCCTTGCCGTCCGGGCCGTCGAACACATAGGTCTTGTCGACCCTGACCCACGGCAGCTCGCGGCGCTGACGCGCGAGCTCGTCGTGGGCGCGGAGATGCGCCTTCTCCTTGGCGAGCAACGCGCGGCGGGCTGCCAGCCATTCCTCTCGGGAGACGGTCTTGTGCGTCTGCATGATAGCCTCCTCCTTCAGTGGACGGGATCGGGACGGTTGAGGACGGCGTTGAACACCGTGCCCGGCACGGCGACGCGCTTGTCCTTGTAAATGGCGCGCAGGTCGCCGAGGTGGCGATCCGGCGCATGCGAAAATTCGGCCAGGCGATCGATGAAGGGCAGGTCGAGCTCCGTGTCGGTCCCGGCCATGGCGCCCCACACGTCCCACGGCAGCATCTCGTGGTTGTTGAGGGCGGCGACGTCGCGGATGACGTTGCCGGCGATGAACCACAATCCATACATGTCGAGGATGCCGAACGCGCCGGGATCCGCCTTGCCGTTGCGGCAGAGCTGCCAGGCGTCGCCCGCCACCACGAACCGGTCGCGCGGCACATCCAGGGGGTCGAAGGCGATCCCGAACAGCTCGCGCTGGCGCTGGTCGAGCTGGGCGTCGACCAGCACCCAACGCTGCACACGCTCGTTCCAGTACTCCGTGGCCCAGTGGTCGATGAACTTGCCCTTGTCGAAGTAGGTGCCGAAGCCGCAGCGCGCCCGCGCAGCGATGCCCTGTCGGCGCAGCATGGCGACGTGAAGAAGCGCGAAATGGCGGCACACGCCGACCACGCGCTCGGCCGGCCGCCGCGCCTGCGGTAAAGGCCGGCCGTCCTGGCGGGCGATGCAGTCGAGGATCTCCTCGACGCCGCGCATATGGGCCTGCGCGTGCTGCTCGGCCGACAGGGTGACCCCGTAGGCCGGCGCGATATGCTCGTGGATCAACACGCCCTGCACCACTTCGGCCAGACCGCCGACGTCGCGCGGCAAGCCGTCGAGCAAGGCGGCATTGGCGCCGGCGTCGCTCATCGAGATCGGCGCGCGGAAGGCATCGGTGTTCATGGGAAGACCTTCTCCAGATTGTCGAGGGCCAGCGTCCAGCCGCGGCGATGATCGTCGCGCGCCTTCTCGTCGAAGAACTGCTCGTGCGTCAGCGTGAGGACGGTGGTCTCGCCGTCGGGCTTGAGATCGATCGTGACCTGCGACTCGCGCTCCGGCGTGCTCTGCCAAGCCCAGGAGAAGACGAGCTTCCGGTCCGGCACGATCTCGCGATAGACGCCGCTCACGCTGTGGCGCTCGCCGTCCGGCGTATAGAACTGCACGCGGAAGCGGCCGCCCACCTTGAGGTCGGCCTCGGCGACGGGCGTCTCGGGATAACCGGTGACGCCCCACCAGCGGATCATTTTTTGCGGCTGCGTCCAGGCCTCGAAGAGCTGCGCCGGCGCCGCTTTGAAGCGCCGCTTGAGGGCGAGGCTGGGCTTGCTTGCCATGAATCTTCCTCCAGGAATGCCGCGAGCCGGTCGAGCTGCTCGGTCCAGTAGCGTTCGTAGCGGGCGAGCCAGTTCATCGCTTGCTCCATGGGCGCGGCCTTGAGCTGGCAGGTCACCGTACGGCCCGACTTGGTGCGCTCGATCAGGCCGGCATCGGACAGCACGTCGAGATGCTTCATGATGGCGGGCAGGGAGACCGGGAAAGGCCGCGCCAGCTCGCTGACGGTGAGCCCTTCTTCCTCGTCGAGCCGGGCCAGCAGGGCGCGCCGGGTCGGATCGGCCAGGGCGGCAAAGGTGCGGTCGAGGACGGCACTTTGATAGTTAACCATAGAGTTAAGTTTTAGGGTGCCGGCGGCCCCGAGTCAAGATGACCATGGATCTATCTGGCGGAAGGCGCCGATCCCCGCGAGCCTGACGGCCTCCCGGGGAGTTGCCTATGACCCGGCGCCTCGACTAGCAGAAGCTTTCGGCCGCGGGCGTGCGCGCCGTCGGCGGCGTGTACGTGTACGTCACGAATGCGGGCCGCCCAAGATCCTGCTCGACCTGGTCTTCCTGCGGGCTTCGCAGATCAACGACTGCGCCTACTGCATCGACTCGCACTCGCGCGACCTGCCGAAGGAGGGCGTGCCAGTCGAGAAGATCATGCTGCTGCAGGTCTGGCGCGAAGCAGGCGATCTCTTCTCGGCCAAGGAGAAGGCTGCCCTCAGCCTCCGGCGGCCACCAGGCAGCTAATCGAGGAAGGCCGTGATCGCCGCTACCGTCGCGGCCGGCTGCTCTTCCATCAACCAGTGGCCGGAGTTGGCGATGCCTTGGCCGGTGACGTTGCTGGCGACGACGCGCAGCACGTCGGCTTGGACCGTGCCGAACGACTTGTCGGCGCCAATCGCCAGCACCGGCATGCCGAGCTTGCCCTTGGCGGCGAAGGCCTTGTTGTCGACGGCGTCCTGTGCGAAAGCGGCGAACTGTTCGAAAGCCGAGTGCATGCCGCCCGGCCGCGCGTAAAGGGCCGCGTAGTGATCGCGCGTCGCTTCGTCGATCGCCTTGGGATTGGCCGATAGTTCGTTCCAGAAGCGGTCGAGATAGATGCGCTCGCGGCCGGCGACCAGCCGCTCCATGTCCGGGCCGCGGAAATTGAAGTGCCAGAGCATCGGGCTCTTCAGGATCTCGTCCCACGGCCCGATGCCGGGCAGTGGCGCGTCCATCGCCACCCAACGGGTCACCCGCGCCGGGAACTGTGCGGCGAAGGCATAGCCCACCATGTTGCCGATGTCGTGGGTGACCAGGTCGGCATTGTCGATGCCGAGCTTGTCGAGCACGCCGGCGATGTCCTGCGCTTGGGTCTTCTTGTCGTAGCCTCCAGCCGGATGGGACGACAGGCCCATGCCGCGCAGGTCGGGCACCACGACGGTATGCCTGCCTATGAGGGCCGTCGCCAGCGGCGCCCACATGTCGCCAGTGTCGGCGAAGCCGTGCAGCATGACCACGGTCGGTCCCGAGCCGCCGACGCGGGTGTGGATCGTGACGTCGGCTGCCTCGATCTCCTCGACGCGCATGCCGGATGGAAAGGGCTGGACCATTCTAGACCTTCTCAATCAGCGCCTGCGCTGCGGCCGGATTGCGGACCTTGGCGCCCGAGATGAAGTAGACGAAGGCGTCGCCCTTCTTGGCCCACGCCTTGGCGCGCCTGGCCCATTTGTCGAGGTCGGCGGGCTTGTAGCCGGTCTTCACCTTCTCCTCGCTGCCCATCAGGCGGGCATAGGTGAAGTCGGCGGTGGGCTCGTCGATCTCGGGGAAGTCCTCGTCATGGGCGAAGACGATGGCGGCGTTGTACTTGCGCGCCAGATCGTAGAAGCGCGCATCCTTGAAGCTGTCATGGCGTACTTCCAGCGCATGGCGGACGGGCAGCTTGCCGACCTCCTTGGGCAGGAGCTTCAGGAACGCCTCGAAATCCTCCGGATCGAACTTCTTGGTGCCCATGAACTGCCAGTTCACCGGGCCCAGCCGGTCCTTGAGCTCGACGATTCCCTGGGCGAAGAAGCGCTGCACCGATTCACCGGCTTCGGCAAGCACGCGGCGGTTGGTGCAGAAGCGCGAAGCCTTCACCGCGAAGACGAAGCCGTCCGGCGTCTCGTCGTGCCACTTCGCCCAGCTCGTCGGCTTGAAGCTGGAATAGTAGGTGCCATTGATTTCGATCGAGGTCAGCTTGCGGCTGGCATATTCCAGTTCGCGCTTCTGGCTGAGGTCGTCTGGATAGAAGACGCCGCGCCACGGCTCGAAGGTCCAGCCTCCGATACCGACATAGATCTTGCCTGCCATTGGATGCTCCGCGATGGGCTTTGGCGGTACAATGGCAGGCTGCAGACCGCCCGGTCTAGCGCGCTCGCCTCGCCAGCGTCAGTGCCGCCCTGGCGATGCGCCGTTCGAAGAGCAGCAGGCAGCCGCCGAGCAGGGCCGCGCCGGCTGCGACCTCCAGCCACCAGAATTGGTGAGCCGAGGCGGGCAGGAAAGCGATGACGAGGGCGACCGCGAGCGAGCACAGAAGCGGCGGAGTGAGGAGCGGCAGCAGCGAAAAGCGTCCGAGTTCCAGGCGCCGGCGGGCGATCGCCAGCATCGTGACGCTCATCGCTTCGGCCAGCAGCAGGGAGGCCACCGCGCCCCAGCCGCCGTAGCGCGGGATCAACAGCGCGCTCAGCACCAGGCTGGCCATGGCCGATGTTGCAATGATTTTCAGATGCAGCCTCTGACGGCCCCAGGCCAGCAGCGGCGTGCCCAGTCCGATACTGGTGAAGCTGAGCGCCACGACCAGGCACAGCCATTCGAAGTAGGGCCCGGCGGCGGCGAACTGGGCGCCGAACAGCAGATCGCTGACATGCCGGCCGCAGGCCCAACCGAGAGCGGCGATCGGCAGGCCCATCCAGACCATCAGCGTGGCGAAGTCGTGCGCCACGCGCCTGGCCTGCATCGTGTCGCCCGCGACCTGCGACAGCACCGGAAAATAGGCGCTCATCATGGCGCCGCTCACCACGGTCGAGATGAACATCAGCTTGTAGGCCGTGGTGTAGAGACCGACCTCGATGTCGCTATGGGTGAATCCCAGCAGGATGGCGCCGCCGTTGTAGACCACCAGCACCGCCAGCAACGACAGCGCCAGCGGCCAGGCCTCGGACAGGAGCTTGCCGCCGGCAGCCAGGCGCGGCCGTATGTCGGCGAACCTCAGGATGCCGTGGTGCTGCAGGTACCAGAAATAGTAACCGACGAGTGCGAGCGAGAAGGGCAGCGTGTAGGCCGCGAACAGGTAGATGTCACCAGGCTCGCGGACCAGCAGGAGCAGGGCGGGAAGCTGCAGCAGGTTGATGACCAGCGAGGCGATGGCGGGCCCGGCCATGCGCTGATGCCCCTGCAGGACCCAGATGGTGCCGCCGGCATTGATCAGGATGATGACGCCCTGGATCAGCAACAGGGCGCTGGCCTGCGCGCCGCGCGGATCGAGCAGCGCGATCGCCACGACGACGGCATAGGCCACGAGGCCGAACAGCATCTGGAGGCCGAGCACCAGGGAGGTGATCGATGCCGTCTGCTTCGGGTTGGCGGCGATGTCGCGCTGCCCCACGAGCGCCAGGCCCGGACTTGCAAGAAGGGCGAGGAAGGCGAGCAGGGCCGCGTTCCAGTTGATCTGGCCGATCGCAGCCGGACCGAGCACGCGGCGACTGTAGGCGGTAGCGAAGATGCCGATCAGCAGGACGATGCCGCTGACGGCGGTCATGGCGATGAAGTTCGTGGCGATCGTGCGTCGACGGTACGCGGGCGCTGCCGCCGGCGCATCGATCGGAGAACTGATTTGCATGGTATCGATGTCTCATCCCGAACCCGGGCTGGACAACGGCTGTTGCGGCCGGACACAGCTTTGACACCCGGGAACAGGGCTGCAGCGGGGGGCGTTGTCGCGCCATGACCATGTCTACACCCGCGGCCGTCGAGGCCGAAATCCACGCCATCATGAGAGACCGGATCGAAGCGGTGCATGCCAAGGACGCGGCGCGTCTGGTGTCCCACCACTCGGCGGACGTCGTGGCCTACGATCTGCTCGAGCCATTGCAATACAAGGGAGCAACCGATCTGCGGCGGCGCGCCCAGCGCTGGTTCGACGGCTATGACGGCCCGATGACCTACGAGATCCGCGACCTCGTGGTCGTGCCCGGCCACGGCGTGGCGTTCTGCCACGGCCTGCATCATGTCGCGGGCCGGCTGCGGACGGGCCAGCAAGTCGACATGTGGTGGCGCGCTACGCAAGGGTTGCGCCTGGTCCGCGACAAGTGGCTGATCGTCCACGAGCACAGCTCGCTGCCGTTCGACATGGCGACCGGCAAGGTCTCGTTCGCTCTCAAGCCCTGAGGAGTCGATCGAGCCTCAGGACATGATGAGCGGTTCTTATCCCGACCGGGCCGACAGAGTCATGAAGGCGATGATGACGATGAGGAAGATCGACATCCAGAGCCTGAAGGAGGCGTGCGAAGGTCGTTATCGGCCGGCCGCGTCTCGGGCATCAGGAACCACGCGGTCGCCAGGGCGCATAGCGCGACGGCCGCCAGGCCGAGGAAGGCCGCCGAGCTGCCGAACGTGTCGCTCATGTAGCCGGCGAAGGTGGGGCTGATCGAGGCGCCCAAGCCCATCATGGTGCCGACCACGCCTTGGGTCAGGTTGAAACGACCCGAGCCGCGCGTCAGGTCGGCGATGGTGAGGGGCACCATCACGCTCATCACCGCGGCAGTCAGGCCGTCGAGAAGCTGCACCGCGACCAGAAGGTAGGGATCGCTCACCGAGGCCAGCAGCACGCCGCGGATCGGCAGGGCGGCGAAGCCCGCCACCAGCAGAGGCTTGCGCCCGATGCGTTGCGCCTGCCGGCCGACCCAGGGCGAGAACAGGGCGACCACGATCTGCGGTCCGACCATGCAGGCGCCGATCAGCACGGTGGCCCACTGGCCCGAACGCATGGTCAGCACGCTGCCCATGAGCGGCAGCATTGCGGCGTTGGCGAGATGGAACAACAGGATGCAGCAGCCGAACACCAGCAGGGCGCGCTTGCTGAGCAGGCTGCGCAGGTCGACCGGCGGCTTGTTGGCGCGCAGCTCCGGCATATTGCCGTGTGCGCGCTCGGGGTCGATTTCCGTCGCAGCGACACCGCGCAGCACCAGCAGCGTCGGGACGAGCAGCGCCGCGGTGACGAAGAACACCGCCTGGGGAGAGAAGAAAAAGCCGAAGCCGCCCATCACCGCCGCCGACAGCGCCGCGCCGATCGAGGCGAAGCGCGCGTTGCGGCCGAAGCGCTCGCCGATCGCGGTATGGCCGACGAGCCCCAGGCTGATCGCGGCGATCGCCGGTCCCAGGACGCAGCTTGCGGCGGCGTGCAGCGTGGCGGCGACCAGCACGGCGGGAAAGATCGGGAAGGTCGCGTAGACCATTGCGCTCATGGCGATCAGGGTCACCGCCACGGCCGCGACCACTCGCTCGGACCGCACGGCGTCGACCAGCGCGCCGCCCGGGATCTGGCCCAGCAACGAGACCAGGCCGGCGACTGTCAGCACCAGGCCGATCTCGATCTGTGTCCATTTCTGCGATGTCAGATAGACGGCGACGAATGGGCCGAAGCCGGTCTGCACGTCGGCGACAAGGAAGACGAACCAGTCGAGGCGCTTGAGGCTGCGACGCGAGGGATGCGGCAGCGAAGAAGGGGGAAGCTCCGTCACCGGCGCGCCGCTACGGCAAGGGCTCGAGCTTGCCGGAGGCCACGATCACGATGACCGGTCGGCCTTCTTTGTATTCGGGGGCGGCCTTTACCTGATCGCGCGTCAGCTCCAGCACGATGCCGTATTTCTTCTCGGCCGCCGGCACGAAGTGCAGCGCTTGCCAGGCGACGGCGATCTTGCGGCTGCCAACTCCGAGGAAGCCGCCAAAATCGATGATGGCGGCGCGCGCCGCGCCCTGTCCGTCGACCAGCACGTCGACGATGCGCCCCATGTTCTCGTCGGCCGTGCTGCGGATCTCGCGGCCGAGGATGCCCTGCACCTCCTGAGTGCCGAGCACGGTGACCGACGGCTGCCCCGGCACCTGTGCCGGTGGCTCTGCTGGCGGGCCGCCTTCGGTGGTCTGGCCCGACGCGGCAAACGCGGCCAGCACGACGGCCAGCAGGACGGCAGCGAATGTCTTGATCATGGAATGCCCCCGGGCGAATTTCAGCCGAAGGATCAACTCCGCACGCGGCTCCCGGTTGCCGCAGGAGGGGTGAACGTGGCCAACGCGACGGCAGAGAACACAGCATCGGCGACAGGCCAGTGCCTATGTGGCGCGGTGCAGTTCGAGATCGGCATTCCCGCACGATGGGCCTGGCACGATCATTCCGGACCAACGCGGCGCGCGCACGGGGCAGCCTATGCGACTTATGTCGGCAGCTGGCGCAGCCGCTTTCGCGTGACCAAGGGCCGGACGAAGATCACACGCTTTCACGACAAGGCGACCGGGACGACAAGAGGCTTTTGCGCCCTGTGCGGAACACCCGTCACCTACGAACGGGCGCATTCGCCGCAGATGGTCAACATACCGCGCGCGCTATTCAGCGGTCGCACCGGCCGCGAGCCTCGCTATCACATCGCGATCGCCGAGCTGCAGGACTGGACGTATCTCGGCGAGCCGCTCGTTCCGCTAAAGGGATATCCCGGCGTGGTGTGGGAGCGGCCCGCTAAGAAGAAGCGTCGTCAGGTCATCCGCGGGCAAAAGCCAGGATATCCCGCGCCAGACGATCACGATGAGTGACGACGAGCCCGTGCGGCGCGCCCGCGTACACTTCGAGCGTCGCGCCCGGTATGAGCTCGGCGACCTTCCGCGCCGTCGTGTCCAGCGGATTGACCATGTCCTTGTCGCCGTGGGCGACCAATGTCGGCACGGTGACGGCGCGCATGTCCGCCTGGAAATCGCCGCCGGCGATGGCGCGCATGCAGTCGATGGCGGCCTTCGGCGAGGCGCGCATGAACTGGGCGACGATCCACTCGGTCATGGCGGGTGAAACGGCGGGATGGCCGCCGGTGAAGGCCGTGACGCCCTTGGCAAGGAAGGCCGGACGGTCCTGCTTCAGGCCGGCGATGAGCGCGCTGAAGTCGCCGGTCGACCGGGGCGGGACCGTGCTAAGCATCACCAGCCGCGCGACGCGGCCGCTGCCGTGCCGGCGCAGATATCGCACCGCTTCGCCGTTGCCCATCGAATGGGCGACGAGCGTGACGTCCCTGAGATCGAGCTGGTCGATGACCGTGGCCAGATCGTCGGCCAGCCGGTCGTAGTTGTAGCCTCGTCCCGGATCGCTGGACCGTCCATGGCCGCGCCTGTCGTAGGCGACGCAGCGCAGGCCCTGGTCGGCCAGCTCGACGAGCTGGTACTCCCAGATGTCGGCATTGAGGCTCCAGGCGTGGGTGAACACCACGGGCTTGCCGGTCCCCCAATCGAGGTGGAACAGGCTCGCACCATCCTCGGTCTCGATGAAGGAAGGCCGCGTTGCGGCCGGCGCCTTGGCCGCGGCCGGCCGGCTGCCGGCAGCGACGAGGGTCGCGAGCGTCGCCGCGGCGATCGAGGTCGTCGCACTTCTCCTGTCCATCGCGACCTCCCTCTCAGCCGCGCGCGGGGGCGGCGTCGACGAAGCCGACGACCGACTTGATGCGGCCGTCCCCGGCCACGACCACGAAATCGGTGCCCTTGATGTAGAGCGGTGCTTCCGCCGTACCGCCGGCGACCCAGCTGAAGCGCAGGTAGTCGTGATGCGCCTCGATGCCGCTGGCGAGGCGCAGCCGGTAGCCGGGGAAGTGGCCCTGCGCCGTCGCGATCATGGCGTCGAGGCTGTCGTGACCTTTGCCGTCGCGTGCGGAGTCGACGTACGTGCCGTCGTCGGCCCAGGCCTTGGCGACCAGCTCGCGCCGCCGCTTGGGCTCGGGTTCGTTCCATGCCGCGAGGTATCGCACCACGACTTCGTTGGCGTTGCTCATCGCCGTACTCCTTCGAGATGGGGACTGGGCCCGCACGGGACCCGACAGCGCGGGCGACGCCGTGACACCGACCGCGACGATTACCCGGATGAGGTCTCGTCTTTCCATGCCGTCGAACCTATGGCGGCGACGAGGAAGGGTCGATTACCTGGAAAGTAGCTTGGCTTGTCCGCTTGATCTGGCGATCGCGTCCTCTGTCACAGCGCACAGCAGGTGCAGGCACTGCCATCAGCGGCGCGATAGGTTTGCGCCCTTTCCGCCCTTTCCGGTAGTCCCCGCGTAGGGGAATTTCCCGGGCTGCACCCCTATCGGTGGTGTTGCCTTCGGAGCTCGGACGCCGGTCCCTCCAAAGGCAAACGACCGGACGGCCCGTGCGCGATGTCAGCACAGCCTTTGGTCTCGGATCAAACGATGCAAAGAGCAGGAACGCCGGCAAGCAGCGCAACGGATCGATTATATAACTAAAGTTAATAATGTCAATAACTATGGTCGGCGGCGGTCGGTTTCGTTTTTGCGAATTTTTGCGTACCGTAGAGGCCCACCTCTGGCGGGCCACTCGGATGATCACGCCATTGTGTTGCCGGCAATGCCTGCAATGCCGACACGACGCCCGCTCAGCGGCGGAGGCCCTCGAGCTCCGATTTCGCCCAGTCGATCACCTTCTTCTCGCTGTGACCGGACACGATGCGCGCCACCATCCCGGGGATCATGTAGTGGCTCCAGATCTGCACGCCGATGTCCGGCGGCGCGCTCGAGCCGACGATGTAGTATTCGGCATCGTGATGGGGACGCACGGGGTAGTTGTACATCGTGCCTATTGGCGGCTCGAGTTCTCCCCACACCGGCAGGTCTGCCATCGATAGGAAGGGCGGGATGTCATAGCCCGCCGCCGGCACGCTGAGCTTGGTGACGATGTCGCGCTGGCTGGCGAACGCCATCAGGTCCTTTGCCGCCGGCTTGTTCTGCGACCACTGCCAGATGCCCCAGAAATAGGGGCGATGGGGAACGAGCCGCCCCATTTTCCCCCTGGGATTCGGAAAGTGCCAGGTGTCGGCGGCGACGGCAGGCGCATCGCGCTTGGCCACCGCCCAGGCACTGGGCGGGTTCCAGATCAGGGCCGCCGAGCCTGCAACGAAAGCCTTGTTGTTGGACGCGTCATCGTAAGCGATGGTCTCGCGAGGCAAATAGGGGACGAGGCGCTTGACGTAGTCGAGCACCTCGCGGACCGGATCGGAATCGACGGTAATGTTGCCCTTGGCATCCACGAGGTGCGCCCCGAACGCCCCGAACGTCGCGCCCCAGGTCTGGTTCGCGTCCGTGCTGTTGGCGCCGCAGCCGAAGGCGAACAGGTGGCCCGCCTTGTGACATTGCTCGGCCATCTTCAGTTGCTTTTCGTACGTCCACTCCGCCGCGCCCCTGGTCTTCACGTCCTTGGCCGGATACCACTCGGTGACGTCCTCGCCCGTATCGTTCTTTAGCATCGAGATGCGGGCGCATGGCGGCAGCGGCGCCGAACCCCAGGCGACCGGCACGCCCAGCCACTTCCCGTCCGACGTGCCGAGATATTCCACGGCCTTGCTCACCGGACCGTACTGCTTGAGCAGCGGGTCCATGACGTCGTTCACGGCCGTCAGCTTGTCGGCATATTGATGGGACGCCCATTGGTCGAAGGCGAGGATGTCGTGCCCGCTGCGGGCCTGCGCCTCGGCGGCCTGCGTAAGGATCATCTTGTTGCCGGCGGAGGCGATGAAGTCGATCGTCACCTCGACCTTGTTCTTTGCGGCCCACTCGTCGACCAGGCCCTTCAGCACCGGATTGGCCGCCGGCACCCAGTGATCCCAGACCCCCATCGTGAGCTTGCCTGCAGCGCTCGCCGACTGGACATGCACCAGCGGCAGGGTTGCGCCGACACCGCCAGCCGCGACTTTCAGCGCACGGCGACGGGTGATCCGATGGACGCGGGGCATTGGTTTTCCTCCTCGGTCTTGTGCGGACTTCCTACCTCTACGCTTTTGAGTTGAACGCTGACGGCACTATACCGGCTTTGGCCAGCTGCCGCACCGCTGCCGTTGCGCATCATCTCGACGTCGTCGCGCCGGCCCGTCGACGGGAAAGCATTCGTGGCGCGTACAACGTATAGTGGTGATCGGCCTTCGCGTGGGGAGAGCAGCATGACTGGGTCACCGGACCGGAACAAACGGCCAATCACTGCCGGCAAGGTTTCTTGCCGCGCCGCCGGCGTCGAACGGTGGCAGCGATGACCGACGTCGCTGTGACAGAGGCTGCCGCCCCGGAGGCGCAGCCAGCGGCGCAGCCGGCGGATGCCGTGGCGGGGCGCAAGGCGCGGCCGCAGCCCGGCCGGCAGGCGGTTGTGATCATCCACGGCATGGGCGAGCAGCGTCCCATGGACACGATGCGCGACTTCGTGAAAACGACGTGGGGCGGCGACGTGGTCCTGAAGGCACGCGACGTGGCGGGATCGCAGGTCTGGAACAAGCCGGACACGCGCACGGGCTCGCTCGAGCTGCGCCGGATCACCACACGCAAAAGCCAGCCAGGCGGCGCTTATCCGGCGGGCGTCCGCACCGACTTCTACGAGCTGTACTGGGCCGACCTGACCGGCGGCTCGACGTGGCAGCAGTTCGTGGGTTGGGTTCGCTACCTCCTGTTCAGGCGCTGGAGCAACGTGCCGACCGATGTGCGGTCGGCCTGGCTTGCCCTGTGGGCGCTCTCCATCGTCGCGGTATTGTTCGCCGTCGCCAGCGTCCTGCCCAAGGACATCTGGGGTTCCTTTGCGCCGTCATGGCTGCCGCAATGGCCCTTCATCCTGGTTGCCGCCGGCCTCGGCAGTCAAATCCACCGCGTTGCCACGGCCACTTTCGGTCGCGTCGTGCGCTACACCCGCGCCGACCCCGACAACGTTGCCGCGCGCGCCGCGGTGCGCGAGCGCGGCCTGGCGCTATTCAAGGCCCTGCATGACAGCGGTGACTATGACCGCATCATCGTCGTCGGCCACAGCCTGGGAACCATCCTTGCTTTCGATCTGGTGAGCTACTTCTGGGCGCAGCGCGAAGCAGTAGGGCGGATCGATGAAGGGACCGGCGAGTTCGCCGCCCTCGTCGCCGTCGACCGTGCCGCGGCGGCGCTCCAGGCCAAGCCGGACTCCGACACCTTGTCGGCCTACCGGGCGGCGCAGGCGCAGCTGCGGCGGCTGCTCTCGAAGCGGCCGCCGGCGGCGGACGTTGCCAAGGACGGCCGCTGGCTGATCAGCGATCTGGTGACGGTCGGCAGCCCGCTGACACATGCCGAGTTCCTGCTGGCGGCCAGTGCCGATGATCTGGCGGCTCGCCAAAACGAGCGGGAAGTGGCGACATCGCCGCCCTATCGCGAGCCGCTGGATGGCAACGCCTTGCACCAGGCGAAGCAAAGCGGCCTCGTCGATGGCGCCGCAAGCGATTGCGACCTGTTCGCCTTTCCGGTCAAGGGCGCGCAACAGTCCTGGCAACTGCACCATGCGGCGCCCTTCGCGGTGGTGCGCTGGACCAATGTGTTCGATCCTGCTCAGGCGATCTATCGCGGCGACCTGATCTCAGGCCCGCTGGTCGAGAATTTCGGACCGGGCATTCGCGACATCGACCTGCGCGGCATTCGCGGCCAATCGAGGCGTTTCAGCCATACCCGATACTGGGCAAGCGATGCACCCGAGCGTCAGCTGTCAGAGTTGCGCGACGCGCTTAACTTTCTCGACCGGTAACGACGCGATACGGGAAAAGACTCGGCTCAGACGGGCATTGCGTCCGCCGTTGACCTGATGCCACAACAACGGGGCGACAGGAACGCGGGACAGGCATCGATGCAATTCCATTTGAACGGATTCGAGGCGGGCGATCCGGAAATCGCCGACCCCGCGGAGCGCGTTCGCCCTTCCGGAGCGCCCGGACCTGTTCCGGCAGAAGTCGATGTCCTGATCGTCGGTTGCGGCCCGGCCGGTCTCAACCTCGCTGCCCAGCTTTCGGCGTTCCCTGACATCAAGACCTGCATCGTCGAGCAGAAGCCTGGCCGGTTGCTGCTCGGGCAGGCCGACGGCATCGCCTGCCGCACGATGGAGATGTTTCACGCCTACGATTTCGCCGAGCGCGTAATGAAGGAGGCGTGCTGGATCAACGAGACGACGTTCTGGAAGCCGGATCCGCAGAAGCCGCAGACCATCGTGCGCAGCGGCAGGGTCCAGGATGTCGAAGACGGGCTGTCGGAATTTCCGCATGTCGTCCTCAATCAGGCGCGCGTGCATGATTTCTTCCTCGACGTCATGCGGCGATCGGCGGGCAAGCTCGAACCGTTCTATGCGCGTCGGCTACTCGATCTGCATATCGAGCCTGCGGCGCGCTTTGAAGGCCACGCAGTGAGCGTCCGCCTCGAGCGGCTCGATCCGTCGCACCAGGGGCAAATCGAAACCGTCAAGGCACGCTACGTGGTGGGCTGCGACGGGGCGCGCAGCACGGTGCGCAAGGCGATCGGCCAGGAGCTGCACGGCGATTCGGCCAATCACGCTTGGGGCGTCATGGACGTGCTGGCCGTCACCGATTTCCCCGATATTCGTTTCAAGTCATTGATCCAGTCCGCCTCCGACGGCAGCGGCCTCATCATTCCTCGCGAGGGCGGCTATCTGGTCCGGATCTACGTCGAGCTCACCGCGCTCGAGGTCGGCGAGCGGGTCGCGAGCCGCGGGATCACGGCGGACGACGTGGTCGCCAAGGCTCGGCGCATCCTCAGGCCCTATACGCTCGAGGTGAAGGAGATCGCCTGGTGGTCGGTCTACGAGATCGGCCAGCGGCTCGCCGACAAGTTCGACGACGCGCCGGCCGTGCAAGCCGGTACGCGCCTGCCGCGCGTGTTCATCGCCGGCGATGCGTGTCATACGCACAGCCCGAAGGCCGGCCAGGGCATGAACGTTTCCATGCAGGACACCTTCAATCTCGGCTGGAAGCTCGCCGCCGTGCTGCGCAAGCGCGCGGCGTCGCATCTCCTGCATACCTATTCGGCGGAGCGTCACGCGGTCGCAAAGGAGCTGATCGAATTCGATCGCGAATGGGCGGCGATTCTCGCGTCGGGCAATCGACACGGCGAGACCCCCGATCCGGCCAGGACGCAGGACTATTTCATCCGGCACGGCCGCTATACTGCGGGCACGGCCACTCACTATCCGCCGTCAATCCTCACGGGCGAGCCGAGCCACCAGCATCTCGCCGAAGGATTCGTGATTGGCAAGCGCTTCCCCTCGGCGCCGGTGATCCGCCTGGGAGATGCCAAGCCCGTCCACCTCGGCCACGTGATCAAGGCGGACGGCCGCTTTCGGCTCTTCGCCTTCGCCGGCCCCGAGAATCCCGCGGCCGCCAACTCGCGCCTCCGCGCCCTGTGCGATTTTCTCGCCGAGGCGCGCGACTCGCCGATCAGGAAGTACACCGCAAAGGACGCCGATATCGATTCGGTGATCGATGTCCGTGCGGTGTTCCAGCAAGGGCATCGCGATCTGGCTCTCGAGGCCATGCCCTCGCTGTTGATGCCGCGGAAGGGGCGATATGGACTGCGCGATTACGAAAAGATGTTCTGCCCCGATCTCAAGGCCGGTCACGACATCTTCACGATGCGCGGCATCGATCGGACAGCGGGATGCCTGGTGATCGTGCGGCCGGATCAATTTGTCGCTCAGGTTCTGCCGCTCGATGCCCATGGGCAGCTGGCATCGTTCTTCGACCGCTTCATGATGCCGGCGAGCTGAAACCAGGACTTCTGATCGTGGATGGCGATGCCACGGCCTTAGTCTATTTCTCTTCTGCCGGCGTGGAGGTGGCGGGCCCCTCGCCGGTGATCAGCAGCACGGTCTCTTGGTCTTTGGCGCCATCGTAGTGCACCTGCTTGCCGAAATGTGTGACGAAGGTGCCGGCCGGCATCGGGACAGTGCTGTCGGGATCGAACTTCGTGCCCGTACCCACCCACCACGTTCCTTTGAGCACCGTGATGAAGCGGTCATTGGGATGGAAATGGGGACGGCTCATGCCTCCAGGCAGCCATTTTACCATCACAACGTAGAGACCTGGCTTCGATGGGTCGCCTGCCAGGATTGCCTGCTGAGCGCGACCGGATCCCTGCTTCCACTCAATCTTGTCAGGCAGCGTGAAGGCGACGGCCGCTGGATTGAGGTCGGCGGCGATGGCGCTGGTGAACATCGTGGCCGAGGCGGCCACACCGAGGAACAAGTGGGTCAACGACTGCATTCAATCCTCCGACGACTTGTTGCTGCTTCTCGCGAGGACAGGCCCGTTTGACGGGAATGGCCCTGGCGGTCGATCACAGAGGGGCAGGCGGCGAGGCCTTCGTGCCAGGGTACCCGCCAGGTGCGCCGCTGCCCAGTTGCCAGCCCCGACCCGATCGTGTCTCCTGTCGCGACGTCCCATTGGTTGGCCAAGGGAGTTGACGATGTTCATTCGTAACGCTTGGTACATCGCGGCTTGGGCGGATGAGCTCGGCCAAAGGCCGCTGGCGCGGCGGATTTGCGACGAGCCGGTCGTTCTCTTCCGGGATCAGGCGGGGCGGGCCGCGGCGCTGGTGGATCGCTGCTGCCACCGTGCGGCACCGCTGTCGAGGGGCGACCTGGTGCCGGCCGGCATCCAGTGCGGCTATCACGGCCTCGTGTTCGACGGCAGCGGCCGCTGCGTCGCGGTGCCGGGACAAGCAAACATCTCCGATAGCGTGCGCGTGCGAAGCTACCCGCTGGTGGAAAAGAACCAGTTCGTGTGGATCTGGATGGGCGATGCGGCCGCGGCCGACGCGAGCAAGATCGTCGATTTCCCCTATCACGATGACAAGGCCCAATGGCCCAACAAGCACGACTGCTATCCGATCAGGGCCAACTACATGCTGATGGTCGACAACCTCATGGACCTGACGCATCTCGGCTACCTGCATGCCAAGACGGTGGGCGGCAATCCGGCGGCGCATATCAACGCCGAGATGCAGACGACACGTACCGCGACCGGCATAAAGTTCACGCGCTGGATGCGTGATTCAGTGCCGCCACCGAGCTACGTCAAGGCCGCGGGCTTCAAGGGCCGTGTCGATCGCTGGCAGGAGTTCGAATGGGTGGCGCCGAGCTCGGTCCTGCAATGGACCGGCGCAGCCGACATCGGCGCCGGGGCGTATGAAGGCAAGCGAGACGGCGGCTTCCAGTTCCGCCTTTTCCATGGGCTCACACCGGAGACCGAGACCTCGTGCTTCTATTTCTGGTCCTGCGCCAACGGCTACCGCCAGAACGAGCCCGAGGCGACCGAGCAACTCTATCGCGAGATCGCGCCCACCTTCGTCGAGGACAAGGATATGGTCGAGGCTCAGCAGGCGAGGCTCGACGAGCTCGGCGACCAAGGCCTGGTCAATATCGTGTCCGACACCAATCGTGTCGTCATGCGCCGCTTCATCGAGCGCTTGCTGGCCGACGAGAGGGGCGCATTGGCGGCAGAGTAGAGGGTGATCGGCTCGACTAAAAAGTCTTATCTGCTTCGGCTGGCCCGACTTTCGCACTTTGGGTTGCCGCCGTTGCAACGCTCCACCGGAGCGTCGCGATATCACCCGCCCCCAGCTCCAGTGTTGCGTACGCGCCTTGGTGCTGGACGCGAAAACGCCTTGTACGGTCGGAGTCATTCAGGGCTACCGCTACCATCCGCGAATCGGGCGTCAGACAAGCCACGTTGGGAAGCGAATCCACCTCGCTTGAATAGACCCGCACCGACCCCGGCCGGATGAACCTCGCCGAGTGCGCCATCAGATAGTATCCGGGATTGCGTTTGATCGTGGCCCCAACAGTAACGCCGCGGGCTCCCGTGGCGCCATGGCGGCGATTGATTGTGGCCCCGATGGTCACGCCGCCCAGGGCTCCCACGGCGCCGCGGCGGGTGTGCAGAGTGTACTCGGGGTCTGACGCAAGATTCCACTCCAGCGCGACCCGGCTCCAGTTTCTCAGGGTGCCGATGATGATGTTCTTCGTGTGCCAACGCAGTGCGCCCATGAAATCGTCATGTGCGGAAACCCATTGTTCGGTGAAGTACACTTTCTTCTCTGGATAGTGTGACCATACCTTCGACATCGCCTCCGGCGATCCATTGTACAGGTGCCAGGCAACTCCGCCGATATAGGCGCGCGCCTCTGTATCACTCAGCACCGCGAGCGGATATTCCGGTTCGTCGCAATTGTGGTCCCAGCAGAGTATTTCTGTTTCGGGTGCGCCTTTGCGCAATTCCGGTCCAAGGTATCCCTTGATGAATTCCGCCTGTTCCGTGGCGGTCATCACCATGCTCGGCTCGTTCTTCGGATTGTGCGGCTCATTCTGTGGTGTCACCGCGCTGACATGGATGCCATGCCCGCGCATCGCTTGCACGTATTTCACGAAGTATTGCGCATACGCCGAATAATATTCCGGCTTCAGGCTTCCGGCGATGGAGCTGCCGTTGGTCTTCATCCACGGCGGTGCCGACCACGGCGAAGCGATGATCTTCACGGTCGGATTGATCCGCAATATCTGCTGGAGGACGGGAACGACCTCCTGGTCGCCGGCGCCAAGATTGAAGCCCGCGAGGTGCGCCCTTCCGCGACGCATCCTCCAATAGCTGAAATCTCTCCGGCCGAGATCAGAGGCGCCGATACTCAGTCGCAGACAGCTCAGCCCGACCGACTCTTCGGTCAAACCAAACAACTCCTGCAGCAGGGCCGTGCGGTCTGCCGCCGTGAGCCCCGCCAGCAAATACGCACTGCCGCCCGTCAGTGCAAACCCGAAGCCTTCGATTGGTTGAAAGGTCCGGCTATGGTCGACTTCGATCGTGGGCAGCGCATCCGGCGGCAATGATCTGGAGAAGGCTACGGGTTGCATGGGTTGGAGCAACGCATCGGCACCACGCGTGACCCAGCCCTCGATCATTTCCGTTGCGCCCGGATCAACTCCGCAAACCAATCAAAGGACGCCTTAGGAACGCGCCTTTGGGTCGGGTAATCGATGTAAACGATCCCGAAGCGGCTGGCAAAGCCCGCGCCCCATTCGAGATTATCCAGGAGCGACCAGAGAAAATAGCCACGCACATCCACGCCGGAGGCAACAGCCTGCTCCAGGGCCTTGGTATAGTCGGCGAGATAGGCAATGCGCCCGCGATCGTTCACGCCACCCGCTGCATCCAGCGTCTCGTTTGCCCCGTAGCCATTCTCCGTGACATAGATCGGCAGCTTGTAGCGTCGATACGCGGCGATCAACTCGTTGCGGAACGCTTCCGGATCGATACGCCAGCCCACGCCGGTCAAGGGAACGTCGTGCGGCGCATCGGCCCAGGCAAATCCAAGCGGGCCCTGATCGGCGCGCGCATAAATCGGGCAATAGTGGTTGAGGCCGAACCAGTCGATCGGCTGGGCGATGCGCGCGATGTCTCCAGCAGCCACGAACTCCTGCACGTCTTCAGCCAGCTCGGGCGGATATTGGGCAAGGATTTGCGGATCCGCATAAAGCCGATTCCAGCAGGCGTCCAGAATGCCGGCCGCCACCGCATCCTGCGGCGCTGCGCTTATCGGTACGCACATCTGTCGATTATGGATGGCGCCAAGAAGAGCCCGCGGGACCAACGTCCTGAGCGTGCGGACCGCTTCGCCATGCGCAAGATTCACATGGTGAGCCGCCTGCAGAAAGCTCCGCCGGTTGGCAATGCCGGGTGCATTCCAGCCCATGCCGTAGCCGAACAGCGTGCACACATTGGGCTCGTTGAACGTGGCGAAATGCCGGACCCGGTCGCCATAGCGGCGCGCAACCAGGGCGGCATAGTCGGCGAACCAAAGAGCGATATCGCGGTTCTGCCATCCGCCAAGATCATCCAACGCCTGCGGCAGATCCCAATGATACAGGCACAGCCAGGGCTCTATGCCGCTGCCGAGCAATTCGTCGATCAGACGATCGTAGAAGTCGAGGCCCAGGCTGTTGGCTTGGCCGCGCCCTTGCGGCAACAGGCGCGGCCAGGCCACGGAAAACCGGTAGACTTGCGCGCCAAGGCGCTTCATCAGCGCCACGTCTTCCCGATAGCGATGGTAGTGGTCGCACGCCACATCGCCGGTATCGCCATTGGCAATACGGCCCGCCTGCCGGCCGAACAGGTCCCAGATGCTGGGACCGCGCCCGTCCTCGGCGACGGCCCCCTCGATCTGATAAGCCGCGGTGGACACGCCCCATTTGAACGATGCAGGCAGTGCCAGGGCGGAAGGTGCCGAGACCCGCGGCACAGCTTCACTGTCAGTTCCAGTCGATCCCATGGGCCACTCCCTCAGCCAGGCATCGCAACGCGCGTTCTGGCGGTAGCCATGCCGTCGGTCGCGGTCACTGCCTCCACAAGCAATACGCGTTGGAAAAACCCGTCGAACAATCCGACTCGACCAACGGCCACAATTGTCGCCGCTGGAAATTCCTTGACCAGCAACTCGGCCATTTCACGTTGGGCCGGCGCCTCAAGCGCATTCGTTGCCTCCGACAGCAAGATCCAGTCGGGCCGATGAAGCAGCATGCGCGCGAAACTGAGCCTTTGCTGTTGCGCCACGGAGAACACCGTCTCCCAATTCTCCACCGCGCCAAGGTGCCCGGCCCAATCGCCCAGGCCCACGCGCCTCAACGCCGAATTGATGTCGTCCGGCACGCATGCGTTGAGTGTCATCGGGTAGCAAACGGCTTCGCCCAAAGGACCCACAGGCAGATAGGGCCGGTCAGTGGCAATGAAGATGTTCGCGCCCGCCGGCAGCGTCACTTTTCCGGCGCCCCATGGCCAAAGCCCGGCAATGGCGAGAATGAGCTTGTGGCAGATCGGCGTTACGCCTTCGATCGACACATGTTCGCCGGGGCCGATCTCGGCCGTTATCTCCTTCATGACCGGCGTCGCATCGTGCTCCATCACGCGCAAGCCGGCGAGCTGCAGGGAATTGCCCTCATGCTGCACCTCGATGCGGTTCGCGCCGAGTTCCTCCTGGAGCCCGCCCAGTGCATCCTGCAGCGCCATCACGCGCTCGACGGAAGCCCGCCACAAAGAGAGGCCGGAAAGATTGTCGACAGGAAACGCCAGCGCCGCGGTGACCTGCGAGAAAGCCTGCGCCATCTGCATCAGCGTGCCGAGCGAGATCAGCCCCATCATATAGCGCGGCGCCGCGACAAGAAGCGGAAACGGGTTTGCCAGCACACCGTATGCCGTGGTGAACACGATGATGCGCACCAAACCATAGGTCTGGCGCTCCCAACCGCGTCGCACGCCACGCAGCAACTCCTGAAGATGCGTTCGCTCATCGGTATCGCCGCCGATCAAGGCGATGCTTTCCGAATATTCCCGGGCACGCGCCAGGCCAAACCGGAAATTGGCTTCCACCGTCTGCCGCAGATTGGAGGCGGCGACCAACGGGAAGCCTGCCCATAGCGCCAGGCTGGTGCCGGTCGCCGAATAGATGAGTGCGACGAAGACCATGAAGCCGGGGATGGGAATGACCGTCCCGCCGATGTCCACGTGGATGACACCGGAGAGGTTCCACAGCACGGTGACGAATGTTCCGAACAGCAGGAGGCAGTAAAACGCGGCCTGGCCGAGCTCGACGGCCTGCTCGGTCGTCACGCGAATATCTTCGGCGATTCGCCCGTCCGGATTGTCGCCATGCTCGCCTGCGACCAGGCCGAGCTGATAGTGTCTTCCTTGCGCCATCCAGACCGACAACGTGTTTTTGGTGATCCAGACCCGCCAGGCAAATTCCAGGCGTCGCTTGGCATAAAGCGTTATGGAGAACACGAGGATGCTTGCCAGAAGCAGGAGCACGAAGGTCGTGATCAGGCCTAGGAACGCTTCGAGGTGACGGCCTTCTATCGCGTTGTAGAGCCGCGCCGACCAGGAGTTCAGGCCGACCTGAACCGCAACCTGCGCGACTGTCAGGGTCGCGATCAGCGCCAGCCAGCCCCGGTTCCGCCATTTATGCCCCGACGAGAAGAAGGGCCGGGCAAAAAGGATGAAACGCCAGAGAAAGCGCCCGTGATGGGCCATTCTTTTCATGGGAGGGGTACTGGCGGCCGCCGTATCCTGACTCATGGGATCAGCTCGCCCCGCCTAGCGCAGCCTTACCGAAAGGCGCCAGGACGGCCGACAAAAAGGCGAACACACGCGCCGTCGAAACGGATGTCGGATTCAGGTAGCCCCCGCGTGCCAGCATGGATTGCTCCACCCGGCACAGTTCATCATCGAAGGCATGTTGTATCAGAAATGGCGGTAAGTATGGCCCCAGATAATGTGAGTGGATTGGTGCGGCGCAGCAGGTCCTTCGCGCGCTCCGGCAGGTCAATACCCAGAAAAGGGGTTCGGCAGGGCCTGCCAGGTCCATTCAGATGGCCGAAGTGCAGGTCAGATCGGCCTTGGTGGTCGTGGACGCCAAGATCGTCTGAAGGCGGCTATGCCTTGTGACTGATTAGTTCCTGCGTCCAATGGCCAAAAGCACTATCAACGGCTCGCAAGCTCTCAGTCCTACGGCTCTCTCACGGACAGACAGCAGCGATCGCGGCTCGTCGCCCAAGCTCAGAGGGATCGGCAGGAGGGATTGAGCTAGTCCGCCGGCCTGGTCGATGCGCTCAGTGGTCGACGCGGTACAGGCGCCACCGCTTCGGGACGCCTTTGAGTTGGTGAACGCCGTGATCCTTGAAGCGGATTTCAGACTGCGACATCAGATCCTTGACCGCGCTCGAGACCAGGACTTCGCCGGCGCGCGCTTTCGCGGCAACGCGCGCACCGATGTGAAACGCGAGACCGAACACGTCGGCCCCGCTCACTTTGTATTCGCCCGCGTGCAATCCGACCCTGATTTCTAGCCCCAATGTGCGCACTGCCTCGCGGATTGCGGTCGCGCAACGGACCCCCGCCGCCGGCGCGTCGAATGTCGCGAGTAACCCGTCTCCCGTTGTCACGACTTCTTTTCCGCGCAGAGTCTTCAGCTCTCTGCGGACGGCGGCGTAGTAGTGGTTCATCACCTGTGTCCAGCGCAAATCGCCCAGCCGCGCGGCTTTTTCGGTGGAGCGGACGATATCGACAAACAGGATCGTGGCGAGCGCTTGTTCGAGCTCGCCGCCACGATTGGCAGGTCGGCGCCGGATCGCAATATTCCCAGCCAGCGGCTCATAGCGATGGTTGCGTCGCCGTGCGATTGCGTTTTTTACGTAGTCCTTGGCAGGCTGGACCGTGCGGCAACGAATGACTTTCTCGCGCGGTGCAACTGTCCAGTAGATCTTTCGTCCATCTCCCACGCCATGGACCTCGACGGCGCCCCACTTCAGGAAAACCGACGAGCCAACTCGGCGAATCCACCATGCCTTTGACGTGTATCCGGAAACGTTCGACTGATGGACTCCGATGCGAAGGAACTTGGGCATGGGCGCGCGGCAATATAGGAGCGGTTGAGCCTACCAAGCGTAGAATGTGACCATGCATGCCTTCATTGGCAACAATGAAGGCCTCAGCCGAGCGTCACCCGCATCGAGAGTGTTACGACAGGAGCCCCAAGCTCCGGAAGCTGGCATGGCCCTTGCGGCCGATCACCAGGTGATCGTGGATGACGATGCCCAGCGCCTCGGCGGCCGCCTTCACTTCGCGCGTCATCTCGATGTCGTCGCGCGAGGGCTTGGGGTCACCCGACGGATGATTGTGCACCAACGTTGCTCGGAACACATCGCGTTGATCTGGAACGAGTTTTGTTGTGGATCGGAGCCGCTGGGGTATGGAATTGGGATCGGTCACTCGATGATCCAACGTGATCCTCACGCTCGGGAACGTCTGATCATGGCGACGATGCTCAGAGAACGCTTGGGCGGTGGGTGACCGATACGCTGTGAGCCGGACGCTCGAAAAGCGAATGTGGCCAGCAAATCCCGCACCGTTGCTCAGGTCCGAAAACGGCCAGCGTTACGCGCAAGTACGTAGCAAAGTGCCCCTATGGAATTGCTCGACCACAGGACCTGCTACCGCGCTCTCCAGAGCCGCGACGCTCGCTTCGACGGCCACGTCTTCGTGGGCTGCACCTCGACAGGCATCTATTGCCGGCCGATCTGCCCCGTGCGCACACCGATGTTCAAGAACTGCCGCTTCTTCGCCTCGGCCGCCGCTGCCCAGGAGGCAGGCTTTCGGCCTTGCCTGCGCTGTCGGCCCGAGATCGCGCCCGACCTTGCCTTCTGGCGCGGCACGGCCAACACGGTGAGCCGGGCGCTGGCGCTCATCGCTGACGGCGCCCTCGACGGCGAGCACTCCGGCGTCGAGGCCTTGGCCGAGCGGCTGGGCGTCGGCGGTCGGCAGTTGCGGCGGCTCTTCCAGCGCCATCTCGGCGCCTCACCGATCGCCGTCGCGCAGACGCGCCGCGTGCTGTTCGCCAAGCAGCTGCTGCACGACACGCGCCTGCCGATGACGGAAGTGGCGCTGGCCTCGGGCTTCGGCAGCGTGCGCCGTTTCAACGACGCCTTCCACAACCTCTTTCGCCGGCCGCCCAGCGCCCTCAGGCGAAAGGGCACGGGCACGTCGACGCGCAATGGGGCGCGCGATGGCGTAACGCTGCGACTGGCCTATCGACCGCCCTACGACTGGTCGGGAATGCTATCGGCGCTCTCGTTGCGCGCGATGCCCGGCATCGAGTGGATCGACAAGGACGTCTGGCATCGCAGCGTCCACGTCGACGGCAAGCGCAGCAGCGTCGCAGTGGCTCATTTGCCCGAGCGCAACTCGGTACTCGTCACGATCCGGTTCTCCTCGGGCCGCTTCCCCTCGGTAAAGGCGCTGCCGACCATCGTAGCGCGGGTCCGCCGCGTGTTCGATCTCGGCGCCGACATCGCCACCATCGACCGCCATCTCGCTCGCGATCCCAGGCTCGCGCCGTTGATCAGGAAGCGGCCTGGCCTTCGCGCGCCCGGCGACTGGGAGAGCGAGGCGATGACCGTCGCGCAGGCAAATGCCCCGCCGGCCTGGCGGCCGTGGCACGCCTATGCCGCACAACATCTCAGGATGGCCAATGCTGGCTGAGCGGCGTTTAGTCCTGACGACGCTTGCTCTTGGCTCAAGCACCTTTTTGATCCTGTTCGATGTGACGGCGGTCGTCGTCGCCATGCCTGCCATCGCCAAGGACGTCGGGCTGGATATCGCGGGCCTGACATGGGTCATTGACGCCTATAGCCTTGCGTTCGCCGCTGCCCTCCTGGCGTCCGGCGCGCTCGCCGATCGCTTCGGTCGCCGACGGTGCATGTTGGCCGGCAATGCGGTGTTTCTCGTTGCTTCCGTCGCGTGCGGGATGGCCTTGAGCGAACAGATGCTTCTAGCCGCGCGCGCGGCACAGGGTATCGGCGCGGCCTTCATGGCCACGGGCGGAACCGCCCTGGTCGCCATCGCCTTCCCCAACGTCGCTGAGCGGAGCCGTGCGTTCGGCATCCTGGGCGTGATCGCCGGCGTCGCCATGGCGTTGGGGCCGACGCTCGGGGGCTTCCTGGCTTTGTGGCTCGGTTGGCGCTGGATCTTCTTCGCAAGCGTCCCCTTTTGCCTGGCGCTGGCGCTTGCGGTGCCGCGATTGGTCGCCGAGGCGAACGATCAGGAAGGGCGACGGCTGGATCCCGTTGGTATCGCGTTGCTGACGATGTCGCTGGGCCTGGCGATCGATGCCCTCGTGAGGCGTGACGGGTCCCTTGCTCTCCGAGCCTCGTGCCTTATTGCCGGCATGGCATTGGCGCTCGTATTCTTGTGGCAACAATGGCGCAGTCCGCGCCCGGTGCTCGATCCCCGCGTGTTCGCGACGTTGGCCATGGCCGGGGTCGCCACGCTGCTGATCGCCATCCAGTTCGGATATTGGGCCGTGCTGGTTTATCTTCCACTCTTCCTGAGTGCGGCCCTGCACATCAGCATGGACATGGCCGGCGTCGCCTTGCTTGCCGCGACACTGCCGATGCTGCTGGTGCCGCTGGTCGGCGGGCGCCTCGCGACGCGGTGGGGATGGCGGCGCCTGTTCATAACTGCCTTTGGGCTCGTCGCCGTCGGCGACGTTTCGCTTGTAATCGCAGCCCTTTCTGACGGTCCCGGGTTGCGTCTTGCCGCGGCGGTCGGCGGCATGGCCATCATCGGCGTTGGCGCTGCACTGGCGAACCCGCAATTGTCGGGGGTCGCCCTGGCTCTTGCCCCGCCAACTCAAGCGGGCATGGCCTCGGCCGTGACGTTCGTCGTGCGCCAAGTCGGCTTCGCCCTTAGCATCGCAGTGTTGGGGCTGACACTTGGCGCCGTGGATGCCTCAGCGACGTTCACGCAACCCTTCGCCCTCGCCGCACTTGTGGCGTTGCTTGGCGTGGTCGCAGCCTCCGTTCTGCTTCCGGCGAAGTCGGACGCCCTGTTGGGACGCCACAACTAGAGCAGCCCAAGACTCCGGAAGCTGGCGTAGCCCTTGCGACCGATCACGAGATGATCGTGGATCGAAATGCCGAGCGCCTCGGCGGCCTTGCGGATCTCCTTCGTCATCTCGATGTCGTCGCGCGACGGCTTGGGATCGCCACTGGGATGATTGTGCACCAGGATAAGCGCGGCGGCGTTCAGCGTCAGCGCGCGCTTCACCACTTCGCGCGGATAGACCGGCGTGTGATCGATGGTGCCGCGTTGCTGCACCTCGTCGGCGATCAGCACGTTCTTGCGGTCGAGGAAGAGGATGCGGAACTGCTCGGTCTTCTCGTGTGCCAGCGCCGTGTGGCAGTAGTCGATGAGCTGCTGCCAGTTGGTCAGTACCGGCATGTCCTTGACCTTGCGCTCGGCCAGCCGCCGGCCCGCCTCGCGTGACGCCTTGAACAGCACCAGGGTGCGCTGGTCGATGTCGAACTCGCGCAGCTGCACCGATTCGGCGGCGAAGACATCGCCCAAGGTGCCGAAGCGGTCGAGCAGCCGCTTGGCGAGGGGCTTGGTGTCGATGCGCTCGATCGAATAGAAGAGCAGCAGTTCCAGCAGCTCGTAGTCTTCGAGCATTTCGGCGCCTGCCCTCATGACACGCTCCCGCACGCGCCGGCGGTGGCCGTGATAGTGGGGCTGCGGCTCGGCCGTGCCGGCATTGTGTCCGATGCCGGCCGGCTTAGCCTCCAGCGCCGAGGCGAGCCGGTCGGTCGGGTCGTCGCCGGAGAATTCCCAGCACTGGTCGAGCCTGTTCCAGGTGCCGCCCGCCTCGCGCAGCAGCAGGCGGTAAGCAAGGGTATTGCCGATGACACGCCAGCGATCCTCCCCGGCCTGGACGCGCAATCCCGCCGACAGGAGCGTGCACAGCGCGTCGTCGCTTGCAGCGGTAGCGTTTGCCGTGCGCTTGCTCTTGGCTTCGGAACGTCGGTCCACGTCGTTCAGGACGAACGGACGTGGCCGACCGTTACAGGGGGATTTGCCGTGCCCTCAGGCCGAGGCGACCCGACGCGGCTCTTCGGCCGTGGCGGCAAGGTCGTAGGGCGGCTTGGCCAGGCCCTTGGGCGACAGGGTGAAGAACTCCACGCCCGTCTCGGTGATGCCGACCGAGTGCTCGAACTGGGCCGACAGCTGCTTGTCGCGCGTCACCGCCGTCCAGCCGTCGCTCAGGATCTTCACCTGCCAGGTGCCGGCATTCACCATCGGCTCGACGGTGAAGAACATGCCGGGCTTCAGCACCGGACCGGTCCCGGCCTTGCCGTAGTGCAGGATGTTGGGCGCATCGTGGAAGATGCGGCCGAGACCGTGGCCCGAGAAGTCGCGCACGACCGAGAAGCGCTGCGCCTCGACATAGCTCTGGATGGCGTGGCCGATGTCGCCGACGCGGCCGCCCGGCTTGGCGGCGGCGATGCCGCGCATCATGGCTTCGTAGGTGATGTCGCAGAGGCGCCGCGCCTTCACGCCGACGTCGCCGGCGAAGAACATGCGGCTGGTGTCGCCGTACCAGCCGTCGAGGATCACCGTGACGTCGATATTGACGATGTCGCCCGACTGCAGGCGCTTGTCCGACGGGATGCCGTGGCAGACCACGTGGTTGAGCGAGGTGCAGATCGACTTCGGATAGCCGCGATAGCCGAGCGGAGCGGGGACCGCCTTGTGGTCGAGGATGTAGTCGTGACAGAGCTTGTCGAGCTCGCCGGTGCTGATGCCGGGCTGGACGTGGGGCGTGATGAAGTCGAGCGTCTCGGCCGCCAGCCGCCCGGCGCGGCGCATGCCCTCAAAGCCCTCGGGGCCATGGACCTTGATCGTGCGTTCGTCGCGTCGCCAATAGTCGTCGCTGTCGTCGATGAAATCGCGGGGACTGCTCATGCGCTAAATTTGGCATGCGATACCGGCAGTAACAAGGCCGTGCGGCGCTTGGCCCCTCGGCAGGCCTCCGCTAATGTCCTGAAAGACAAGGAAAATGAGCGCATGTCCGAGCCGGCAAAAACCGTCACCGCCTGCATCGTTGTCATAGGCAACGAAATCCTGAGCGGCCGGACGCGCGACTCCAACATCCAGTATCTGGCCACCGAGTTGGGCGCGCTCGGCGTGCAGGTGCGTGAATGCCGCGTCATCCCCGACATCGAGGGCACGATCGTCGCCACCATCAACGAGGTGCGCCGGAAGTTCGACTACGTCTTCACCACCGGCGGCATCGGCCCAACGCACGACGACATCACCGCCGATTCGATCGCCAAGGCCTTCGGCGTCGGGATCTCCGAGCATCCCGAAGCGGTGGCGCGCATGACCCGGCATTACGGCGATCCGGCCCTGTTCACGCCGGCCCGGCGGCGCATGGCGCGCGTGCCGCATGGCGGCCTGCTGGTCGACAATCCGGTGTCGGTGGCGCCAGGCTTCCAGGTGGAGAACGTCTTCACTTTCGCCGGCATCCCCAAGGTCGCCGAGGCGATGTTCCAGTCGATGAAGCACAAGCTGGTCGGCGGCACGCCGGTGCTGTCGCGTACCGTGCGCACCAACCTGCCCGAGGGCATCATCGCCGAGCCGCTGGGCGCCCTGCAGAAGCGCTACGAGGATCTCGACATCGGCAGCTACCCCGCCTTCCGCAACGGCAAGCCCAGCGTCTCGCTGGTGCTGCGCGGCACGGATGATGCACGGCTCGCCGCCGCGGCGGTCGAGCTCCTGGCCACCATCCGCGACATGAACGGTGAGGCGGAGGAGTTTGCCCAGTAGACTTTCGAGCAGGCTTGCAGCGGCGGTCCAGTGGGGCGTGCTGATCGCCCTGTCGGCGGGCATTGCGGCCTTCCTGCTGTGGATCCACGCGCCGGCGGCGCTGATGCTGGGGCCGCTGGTCGCCGGGATCATCGTTGCCTCGTCGGGCGGCAAGGTGCGCTTCCCGTTGCCGCCCTTCGTGCTGGCCCAAGGCATCGTCGGCTGCCTGATCGCCAGCATGGTGCCGCTGTCGATCGTCGACGACGTGCTGCGGCATTGGGTGCTGTTCACGGCCGGCGTCGTGCTGGTCGTCGCCGCCTCGAGCCTGCTCGGCTGGCTGATGACGCGCTGGCAGATGATGCCCGGCACGACGGCGCTGTGGGGCACCAGCGCGGGTGCGGCCTCGGTGATGACCATCATGGCCGAGCACTACGGCGCCGATCCGCGCCTGGTTGCCTTCATGCAGTATCTGCGGGTCGTGCTGGTGGCCGCCATCGCCGCCCTGGTGGCGCGCCTGTTCGGCGTGGCGCCCAGCCATGCGCACGAGATCGTGTGGTTTCCGACCGTTGCCTGGCTGCCGCTCGCCGAGACGCTGGCGCTGGCGACCGCGGGCCCCGTCATTGCCCGCTGGCTGCGCATCCCCGCCGGCGCCTTCCTGGTGCCGCTGGTGCTGGGCATCGTGCTCACCCATTTCGGCCTCGTCAGGATCGAGCTGCCGACCTGGCTCCTGGCGGCGAGCTACGCCTTCATCGGCTGGAACGTCGGCTTGCGCTTCACGCGGCCGCTCCTGATCCACGCCCTGAAGGCGCTGCCGGTCATCTTCGGCGCCACCCTGACCCTGATCGCCCTGTGCGGCGGCATCGCTGTCCTGATGGTCTGGGGTGCGGGCGTCGATCCGCTGACCGCCTACCTTGCCACCAGCCCGGGCGGATCCGATTCCATCGCCATCATCGCCGCCTCGACCAACGTCGACGTGTCGTTCGTCATGGCGATGCAGACGGTGCGCATGATCGCCGTGCTGTTCCTCGCGCCGGTCTTGACCAAGTTCATCGCCGAACGTCTAAGGTATCCGAATGACCGCCCTCCATGACATGACCGCCGGCGAGCTGCTCGCCGCCTACAAAGCCAAGAAACTGTCGCCCGTCGAAGCCGTCGATGCCGTCATCGCCCACATCGAGACGTGGGAGCCCAAGCTCAAGGCGCTGTACGCTCCCGACTTCGAGGGTGCGCGCAAGGTCGCCAAGGAGTCGGAGAAGCGCTGGCAGGCCGGCAGGCCGCAGGGCGCGCTGGACGGCGTTCCCATCACCATCAAGGAGAACATCGCCACCAAGGGCGTGCCGGTGCCGCTCGGTACGGCCGCGACCGACCTGGTGCCGGCGGCGGCCGACGCGCCGGCCGCGGCGCGGGTGCGCGAGGCGGGTGCGGTGATCCTGGCCAAGACCACCATG
>JAEZHS010000069.1 GCA_023436825.1 Pseudomonadota bacterium
TGGGGTCAGAAGCACCATGACTGATGCTCATGACCCCTCCGTCCGCTTCGCGGACACCTCCCCAGCGAAGCTGGGGAGGAGGTGAGCATGACCTCCCCCATCGCCCTGCTGCCGGACGCCCAGCTCCGGCCTCTGCTCGATGCCTATGAGGCGTCGGTGCGCAGCCGCCGTTGGCACACGCTGCTCATCTTCGCCTGTGTCGCCGTGGCGGTGGTCCTGTCGTCGATCTCGGCCGAGGTCTCGATCCTCAAGCTGCTGGACAACATCCACCGCTTCCCGAGCTACATCATCCGCCTGTTCCAGCTGGAGAACGGGCGTCCGGTATGGACGGACGTCGCCGAATGGTTCTGGGGCCTGCCGCGCTGGCTCAGGCTGCTGGGCGAAACGCTGCTGATGGCCTATGTCGGGACGGTGCTGGGCGCGATCGGTGCCTTCGTGCTGAGCTTCCTCGCCGCGGCCAACGTGGCGCCGAGCCGCTGGCTGCGCTGGACCGTGCGCCGCTTCTGCGAGATCTGCCGCACTGTCCCTGAGCTGGTGTTCGCCCTGGTCTTCGTGATCGCCTTCGGATTGGGACCGGTGGCCGGCGTCCTCGCCGTCGCCATCCATACGGTAGGTGCGCTCGGCAAGCTGTTCGCCGAGGTGGTCGAGAACATCGACATGAAGCCGGTCGAGGGCATCGTCGCCGGCGGTTCGTCGTGGCCGGTCGCCATGCGCTTCGGCGCCCTGCCGCAGACCCTGTCGAACTTCGTGAGCTACACACTGCTGCGTTTCGAGATCAACGTGCGCAGCACCGCGGTGATGGGTTTCGTCGGCGCGGGCGGCATCGGCCAGGACCTGATCGAGGCGATCCGCAAGTTCTACTATTCCGACGTGTCGGCCATCCTGGTGCTGATCATCATCACTGTGTCGGTGATCGACACGCTCACCTCGTATGTCCGCCATCGCCTGATCGGTCTGCAGGAGAAGCACTGATGCCGGCGCGCTTTCAGGTCGATCTCGACGCCGTTCGCGGCCGTCATCCCGAGCATTTCCAGCGCTTCGATCGTGGCCGCCAGACGATCGTCGCCGGCGCGGCCGCAGCCTTCGCGCTGCTGGTGTTCGCCATGGCCGAGCTCGGTTTCTTCGACGGCAAGCTGCTCGCCGGCGTGGGCCGGCTGGTCGAGATCACCAGTCTCATGTTGCCGCCCGATCCGAAGGACTGGGCGCATGCCCGCATCTTCGCATCCGCCCTGCTCGAAACCGTCGCAATCTCGCTGATCGGCACCCTGGCCGCGGCTATGCTGGCTTTGCCGCTGGCCTTCCTGGCGGCGCGCAATATCACTGCCCAACGCGTGGTGCGCTTTTTGTCACGGCGTTCGCTCGACACCATCCGCAGCGTCGACATCCTGGTGTGGGCGCTGATCTGGGTGAACGTCGTGGGATTGGGACCCTTCGCCGGCGCGCTCGCCATCATGACCGCCGACATCGGCACCTTCGGCAAGCTTTTCTCCGAGGCGATCGAGGCGGCCGATCGCAAGCCGGCCGAAGGCATCGTTTCGGCCGGCGGCGGCAAGCTTCTGGGCGTGCGGTTCGGCATCATACCGGAGGTCTTCCCGGTGCTGGTGAGCCAGGTTCTTTACTTCTTCGAATCAAACACGCGGTCTGCAAGCATCATCGGCATCGTCGGCGCCGGGGGCATCGGCCTCTATCTCGCCGAAGCGATCCGGACACTGGAGTTGCAGCAGACGTCGTTCATCATTCTTATGATTCTGGTATCCGTGGCTCTGATCGACTATGTCTCCGGCCAATTGCGTTTCGCCGTCATTGGTCGTCGTGGAGTGGTCGCTTGAGCGTAGAGTCCGAGTCCGTATCCGTCCCCGCCCCCGTCGCGCGCTATGCGCTGTATTACGCCCCTCGAGCCGAGGAGGGGCTGGCGGTTGCTGCCAGCCAATGGCTCGGCCGCAACGCCGAGACCGGCCAGAGCCGTCCGCTCAAGGCGGTGTCGGCGTTCACCGCCGAACGCTTGGCCGAGATCACCGCCGACCCGCGGCTCTACGGTTTCCACGGCACGCTGAAGGCGCCGATCGCGCTCGCCGAGGGTTTCAGCGAGCGCGACTTGCTGGAGGCGGTGGGCAGCTTCGCCGCCGGTAGGCGGTCGGTCGTCGTGCCGTCGATGACGCTCACCTGCCTGTCGGGCTTCATGGCGCTGGTGCCCAGCCAGCCGTCGGTCGAGCTGCAGGATCTCGCCGACAGCTGCGTCATCGAGTTCGACGAATTCCGCCAGCCCGCCGACGAAGCCGAACTGGCGCGCCGCCGGGCCGCCGGCCTGTCGCCACGCCAGGACGAGCTGCTGCTGCGTTGGGGCTATCCCTATGTGCTCGAGGAATGGCGCTTCCATCTGACCCTGACGGGACGCCTCCCCGATGAGGGCGAGCGGTCGATGATCACCGACCTGCTGCGCCGCCAGTTCATGGGGTTCATCGATCGGCCGCTGGCGGTGCGCGATCTCTGCGTGTTTCGCCAGCCTGCGGCTGGGCGGCCGTTCACCGCGCTCGCGCGCTTCACGCTCGGCGGCGGACGCCGGGTGAGTAGCGAAGTGTGGCGAGCAGCCTAGAGCACATTCCGTTCGGCTGATTCCAGCCGAACGGAATGTGCCCGTTGAAACGACGATCACCAGCGCGCGCATTTCAGGCGTAGTGGAACCGCGCGCGGTTCCCCTACGCCCGAAATTGCTCTGACGAACGCTTCCGCGGCGGCATCGAGTTCGCCGTCGTTGACGATGGTGACCAGCCGCGAATCGTTCACCGCGTAGGCGTCGCTGCGGGCCAGCCGACTTGCCGCTGCGGCGGCATTCTCGCGTCCGCGGTCGCTCAGCCTTTGCCGCAGCTTGTCGATGGCGGCCGTGATCAGCACGGGATGCAGGTCCGGATCGCTGCCCGCCACCCTTTCGTAGTGCTCGCGCGAGCCGCTCACCACAACGGTGAGCCCGGCGGCGCGCCAGGTCTCGATCTCGCGACCGATGCCGTAGTCGTTGCCGTGGGCGTGCCAGTGGAAGGCGAACAGCCCGTGCGCGCGTCGCAGAGCGAACTCGGCGCGGCTCAGCGCCACGTGGTTCTCGCCGCCGACATTGGCCGGCCGCGTGATGTAGCGATGGGCGAAGGCGATCGGCGCATCGACCGACAGCATGGCGCGGGCGCGATCGAGCACGGAGTCCTTGCCCGCGCCGGAGGGCCCCATGACATAGACGAGGGGGGCCGTCATTGTC
>JAEZHS010000106.1 GCA_023436825.1 Pseudomonadota bacterium
CGGCGCCGGCATGATGGGCTCGACCTACGTCATCCCGGTGTTCGTGCAGACCATCATCGGCTTCACGCCGCTGCTCGCCGGGCTGATGATGATGCCGGCCGGCATCATGCTCGCCTTCATCTTCCCGGTCGCCGGGCGGCTTTCGGACGCCATGCCGGCATCGGTCATGATCATCATCGGCCTGCTGCTGTTCGCGACGGGCTTCGCCTGGATGACCGTGGCGGACGTCGACACGACCTTCTGGACCCTGGTGGCGATGATCATGGTCTCGCGATTGGGATTGGGCCTGATCAACCCAAGCCTCAACGCCTCCTCGCTGAAGGCCCTGCCGGCCGACAAGGTGCGCCAGGGCTCGGGCGTCGCCAACTTCATGCGCCAGCTCGGCGGCGCTTTCGGCATCAACCTGATGGTGGCTTTCTTCGAGATACGCACGCGCTTCCATGCCGATGCCCTGACCGCCACCCAGGGATACGACAACAACACCACCGAGCGCCTGCTGCACCAGCTCTACCAGCTCTACCAGCGCTCCGGCCTGCCGTTCCAGCAGCAGAAGGCGGGCGCGCTGGAATATCTCGGCACGATCCTGAACATCAACGCCCAGATGATGGCCTTCTCCGACACCTTCATCGTCGTCGGCGTCGTGGCCTTGCTCGCCGTGATCCCGGCCATCATGCTGTCGCGCCAGCAGCGTCGCTCGCGCCGGCTCGCCTTCAGCTGAGCATGCCCTTCGCCATCGATTGTGCGCCTCCGGTCCTGAAGGTGCGCTTTGCCGAGCCGCAACGTACGCTGGGCTGGTCGCTGCTTCATCCCGGATTTGCGGTCGTCAGCGATGTCGTCTGGGTCGAGGTCCGCAACAGCGACCTCGGGCCTGAGACCGACCCGACAACCTTTCTGAGAGCGCGGCTGGCCCAGGCGGGAGTGCCGGCGGCGCTCGGCTTCATGACGTCGCGCGACATCCGCCGCAATCATTCTTGCCGGCGACGCGCCGATGGCGTCGAGGCGGCCTGCCTGACCACGGTCGGGCTTTCGAATGGCGAGCGCGTCGGGTCGCGCAGGATGCACGGGCCACACGCCGGCACGATCAATACGCTGGTGCATGTTTCCGTGCCGCTGACGGACGGCGCCATGGTCGAAGCAATCTCGATCATCGCCGAGGCAAGAACGGCCGCCATCGTCGAATCGCAGCGCGGGGAGCAGGGGACGGCCATCACCGGCACCGGGACCGACTGCATCGTCGTGGCCGCGCCGTGCCGCGGCGCCCCTCTCGACTGCGCTGGCCTTCATACCGCCGTCGGCGAGGCGATCGGCGGGGCCGTTTACGACGCCACGCGGACCGGCGCCGAACAATGGGACCGGGACATGCAACACCTCGGTCTTTCCCTGACGGCTGCGCTCAGCTGAGGTCACCATGGAACGGAACATCGTGGGCGTGTGGCGTCTGGCGTCGACACGGGCGACCGATCCCGACGGCAAGCCGGTTGGCGTGCCGTTCGGGCCGCGCGGCATGGGCTTGGTCACCTTCACCTGGGACGGGCGAATGATGGCGGTGCTGGTCGGGCGCGCCAGCCTGCCTGAGGGCACGCTGCGGCAATATTCGTCCTACTGCGGCAACTACACCTTCGATGGCGGCATTCTTACCACCGTCGTCGACGCCAACTGCGATCCCGCGCGCTTCACCGCGCCCCAGGTCCGCAAGGTGCGCTTCGAGGGCGAGCGCATGGTCCTGACGCCGCCGACGTCGGAGATCGAGGGCGTGAAGGTGACGCGAGAGCTGACGTGGGAGCGGATCACCGAGACGTCGCTCTAGGTCTTCAGGCGATTCGGCCAGGAAGGGAGACGCACGATGCTGAAATGGGCGCTGATCTTCTTCCTCGTCTCCATCGTGGCCGGCATCTTCGGCTTCACCAACATTGCCGCCGGTACGGCGACCATCGCCCGCGTCCTTTTCTTCATTGCGCTCGCCATCATGCTGGTGTTCCTCCTCCTCGGGCTTCTGGCCGGCGCGGCGATCGTCTGACGACGATCTTCTGACACGGAAGCGCGCCGCGATCGGCCCGACGCAGGAGGGTCGGCGCAGCATCCATGAAACTGTTCTTCGACGACGCCGAATTCGACGCGCAACTGCAGCGCACGGCCGCCAAGGTCGCCTGCCGCGCCGCCGATCTCGGCCAGGTCCTGAGCGTGGCGCACCGCGTCACCCCGGGCGACTATGCCAGCTGGTACGCCCAATGGTTCGCCGAGGGCCGCAAGGAGGCCGAGCTGGCCCGCAGCGAAAGCGCGCGCGGCCGCCATCACAACGCCGGCGAGGCCTGGCTGCGCGCGAGCGAGTATTTCCGCTCGGCCTATTTTTTCTCCCGGCGCTATCCGCAGGGCGCCGCCCTGGTGGCGGCGTGGCGCCGCTGCCGCGAGGCCTTCCGCGCGGCAATTCCGGCTCTGCCGTTCGCGATCGAGCCGGTGCAGATCCCCTGGCGGCACGACATCCCGCTCGAGGGCTACGTCCTGCGTACCGCCAGCGGCGCGGCGGCTCCGACCGTGCTGATGCCCTGCGGCTACGATTCGCCGGTCGAGGAGTTCTACTCGCTGGGCGGCTACGAGGCCGCGTTGCGCGGCTTCAACGTCGTCGCCTTCTCCGGCCCGGGCCAAGCCGAGATGCTCTACGAGCGTGGCATCCCGTTCCGGCCCGACTTCGAGGCCGTGGTCGGCCCGGTGATCGACTTCGTCGAGCGCACGGCCGAGAGCGCGGTAGGCAGCGCCGGGGGCCTCGACGCCACGCGCATCGCGATCGTCGGCCGCAGCTTCGGCGGCTACCTGGCG
>JAEZHS010000193.1 GCA_023436825.1 Pseudomonadota bacterium
GTGGTGGGGTTTTGGGCGGGGGGGGGGGTCCGCCGGGCGGCGGCGCGACTCGGCCGCACCCAGTCGGCGGTCAGCCATTCGCTGGCCCGCCTGCGCGGGCAGCTCGGCGATCCGCTGCTGCTGAAGGGCGGCCGGCGCATGGAGCCGACCGCCTTCGCCGTCGAGCTGATGGAGCAGGTGCGGCCATTGCTGGGCGGCCTGCAGCGCGTGCTGGCGCCGCGCCGCCGCTTCGACCCGGCGACGTCGAGCCGCGTCTTCCGCCTGGCCGCGCCCGACTTCGCCCAGGCGATGTTCATCGACCTGCTGACGACGGCGCGGCGCCGCGCGCCCGGCGTGTCGATCGAATGGACGGGACCGCGCGAGACCATGCTGCTCGAGCTCGCCGAGGGCCAGCTCGACCTCGCCATCGCGCCCGCCGGTCTCGGCCTGCCGGCGGGCCTGGAGGCCGAGGATATCGGCGCGCTGCACTGGCGTTGCTTCGCGCGGCGTGGGCATCCCGCGTTGCGGCGCTGGGGCCGGCGCGCCTGGAGCCAGTGGCCGCACCTCGTGGTGCGCGTCGGCGATCAGCTGGAGAGCCCGGTCAACATCGCCGCCACGGCCGCGGGCATCGACCGCACCATCGCGGGCTGGGTGCCCAACTTCTCGGCGGTCGCGCCGGTGCTGGCGGCCTCGGACCTTCTGGCCACCCTGCCCATCCCGGCCATGGCCGGCACGCTCCGACCGCATGGGCTCGAGGGCCGGCGCGTGCCGTTCACCATCGCGCCGATGCCGCATGTGCTGCTGTGGAGCCGCGTGCGCACCCACGACCCCGAGGTCGCCTGGCTGCGCCGCCTGCTCACGCCGCTGGCGAAGACCAGGTTCGCCGCGGCAGCCTGATCATGAGGCTCCCTTAGGCCGCGACGGCGAGGCCGGTCGTCTCGTCGACGCCGGTCTTGAGGTTGATGCACTGCACCGCCGCGCCCGAGGCGCCCTTGCCGAGGTTGTCGAGCGAGGCGACGGCCAGGATCTGCTCCTCGGCCTCGTTGCCGTAGACGGCGAGCTCCATGGTGTTGGTGTCGACCAGCCGGTCGGCGCGCAGGAAGCGGTCGCGCTCCAGCCACTTGCGGTCGGCAAGCGGCCGCACCGGCACGAAGGTCTCGCCGGCATAGTAGTCGGCCAGCACGCCGTGCACGTCCTTGGCGCTCACCTTCTTCGCCACGATGTCGCGCGTCAGCGGCACCATCACCAGCATGCCCTGGGCGTAATGGCCGACCGACGGCAGGAACATCGGGGCGTGCTGGAGATGGGAGTACTTCTTCATCTCCGGGACGTGCTTGTGCGTGAGCTCGAGCCCATAGACGCCGAACGGCTCGACGCCGGGCTGCTCGTGGACGGCGATCAATTCCTTGCCGCCGCCGGTGTAGCCCGAGACGCCGAACACGGCGGGCGTCGAATCGGCGCGCACGATGCCGGCGTCGACCAGCGGCCGCAGGAGGGCGATGGCGCCCGTCGGATAGCAGCCCGGGTTGGAGATGCGGTTGGACTCGAGCAGCTTCTGGCGATGGTCCTTGGCCAGCTCGGGGAAGCCGTAGGTCCAGCCGTCGGCCACGCGATGCGCGGTGCTGGCGTCGATCACGACGGTGTCGGTGTCACCCCCCTTTGAGCTATCAAGGGCCGCCACCAGCTCCTTGGCCGCGGCGTCGGGCAGGCAGAGCACGGCGATGTCGGCCGCCCTGGCGATCTCGGCGCGCTTGCCGAGATCCTTGCGGTCGGCCATCGGCAGCTCGAGCAGCTCGATGTCCGGCCGGTCCTTCAGCCGATCGAGGATCTGCAGGCCGGTGGTGCCGTGCTGGCCGTCGATGAAGATCTTGGTCTTGTTGCTGGTCATGGTCTTCTCTCTCGCGAAATTTAGGCCTTGGGGAGGGCCGACTGGAGAAGAAGGAAGGGATGGAAGCCGCCTGATCTCTCCAGCGGCTTCACGATACGGCGCGGTTGTTACGCGCGCGCGTCTTCACACCGCTCGGAAGAGCGGCGGCGTCGCGACCGGAAGGGGGCGAACGAAGTCATCGTGCGCGCATATTTCATCGCAGGGTCGCGATGTCAAGGTGTAGGCTCGGGAATCATTGCAGGAGCCAGCCATGAGCCAGAGTCCCACCGCCGTCGCCCACCCCGAGGGCCTCTCCATGCTGGAGAAGCGCAAGATCGAGGCCGAGATCCTGAAAGAGGTCTATCTCACCCTGAAGGAGAGCCACGGCGAGGAGGTCGCGAAGAAGACGATCGCGGAGTCGGTGCGCCGCTCGGCCATCGAGCAGGCGCGGGCGTTCGCCGGGGCGGCGCCGGGCGGCACTTCGCTGAAGGCCTTCCAGGACGTGATGCCGCTGTGGACCAAGGGCGGCGCGCTCGAGATCGAGGTCAAGGAGCAGAGCGACACCAGCTTCACCTTCAACGTCGTGCGCTGCCGCTATTCCGAGACCTACAAGGCGATGGGGCTGGGCGAGATCGGTCATCTGCTGTCGTGCAACCGCGACGGCGCGTTCTGCGAGGGCTACGATCCCAAGCTCAAGCTCGAGCGCACGCAGACCATCATGCAGGGCGCCAGCCACTGCGATTTCAGATATCGCTACGAAAGCTGACCGCCCGGCGAAAGGCCGGGTCGCATGATCGAGCGCGATCGCCGGAAATGTGCCAGTGTCGGAACCGGAAGTTGCCGTCTGAGTTGCGTAAACCATGGCCCGAGTCCGGACCAATCCTGTCTTCGTAGCGTTGCGCCCGGCCGTCCTCTGGCTGGCCGCGACCGTCGTGGCCGCCGCGACACCGGTGGCAGCGCAGACCTTCGTCAACCAGGGCCCGGGCCTCAGCATCGGCCCCGCCGCCACGATCCAGAGCAACGACCAGCCGCCCAATGGAACGGTCGGCGCGGCCATCCAGGCCGTGCTGCCGCATCCCACCGATGCCAGCACGATGTATGTCGGCGGCACCAATGGCGGCATCTGGGTGACGCGCAACGGCGGCGAGAGCTGGACGCCGCTCACCGACAAGCAACGCTCGCTGTCGATCGCGAGCCTCGCCTTCGATCCGACCGACGCCAGCCGCAACACGCTGGTCGCCGGCACCGGCATCACCTCCAACGGCCTGATCGGCAACAACAACGTGACGGGTCGCGGCGGCGAGCGTATCGGGCTGCTCTACAGCACCGACGGCGGCGATTCGTGGCGCGAGCTGGGCGGTGCTGCGCTCGCCAACAAGAGCATCGTCGGCGTGGCGGCGCGCGGCAGCACCTTGCTGGCGGCGGCGGCCGAGCCGCATGACCCGGCGGCGGCGGGCGGACTCTATCGCAGCATCGATGGCGGCGGCTCGTTCGGCCTGGTGAGCGGCACGCACGGCCTGGCGAGCGGCCCGGTCTCGTCGCTGGCGGGAGACGGCGCCAACCGCAACGTCTTCTACGCCGCGGTCAGCGCCAACGGGGTCTACAAGAGCAGCAACGGCGGCGCCGACTGGACGCCGGTCCTGTCGCTCGGCGCCAACCGCATCGCCCGCGTGGCGACCGGCCCCAACGGATCGATCGCCGTCGGCGTCTACGACAGCTCGAGCGGCGGCCCGACCAGCGGCAGGCTGGTCGAGATCCAACATTCGCGCGACGGCGGCGCGAGCTGGGCGCCGCTGGCCGTGCCGCAGATCAACCCCGGCGGCCAGGCCTCGACCGACTTCGCCATCACCATCGATCCCGCGAACCCCGACATCGTCTACGTCGCCGGCGATCGCATCGCCGACGCGCCGTTCACCGTGACAGCCTACCGCATCGTCCGGCGGCCCGACGGCACGTCGGTCGCCGAGACGCTGACCGACAGCGGCACGATCGACGGCTCGACGACGCATGCCGACGCGCGCACGCTCGCCTTCGACGCGCTGGGCCGGCTGATCCAGGGCGGCGACGGCGGCCTGTACTTCCGCACCAACCCCGCCGGCATGGGCGCCTGGCGCGGGCTCAACAACCCGTCGCTGTCGTTGCGCGAGCCCTATGCGGTGGCCTTCGATTCGATCAGCCGGCGCCTGGTGATGTCGGCGCAGGACACCGGCTCGGCCTACCAGAGCGCGCCCGGCAGCTCGACCTACAACGCCGCCGGCGGTGGCGGCGACGGCGTCAACGCGGTGGTCAACGACACGACGCTGCGCGGCCAGCGCCTCAGCGCGATCTACCTCACGTCGCAGAACCTGGCGCCGCTCACGCGCTTCATCGTCGACGCCAACGGCCGGGTCCAGTCGTCGTATACCTTCGGCACGCGGGAGGGCATGAGCGACCTGATCGGCGTCGTCGACGACGACTTCTCGACGATACCGCGGCGGGTGCCGGTGAAGTCGCTGCCGTTCTCGAGCCGCATCGTGCTGAACCGGTCCGACCCGCAGCGGATCGCGATCGGCACCAACTACGTCTACACGACGGTCGACCAGAACGCCTCGGCCGAGGTGCTGACGCTCACCAACCTCGGCACGGCGGGCAGCAAGGTCGGGCCGATCTCGGCCCTGGCCTACGGCACCGACGACAACATCGACGCCGTGCTGGCGGGATCGGGACCGGCCTTTGACGGCGAGCCCGGCAGGCTCTTCCTCAGCACCACGGGCGCGGCGGGCTCGCTGACGCAGCTCACGCCATACGCCGGCGCGATGCCGACCTCGGTGGTGTTCGACGCCCGCGCCTACCAGCGTTTCTTCGCCGCCGACACCGCGCGGGTGTGGAGCACGGTGGATGCCGGGACCAGCTTCACCGACCTCACGCCCAACCTCGCTCCGCTCAACATCATCCGGCCGACCAGCGTCGAGTTCATCTCCGCCAACGGCGTGCAGGCGCTGATGGTCGGCGGGCTCAACGACGTCGCCAATGCCCAGAGCCCGATCGCCACCGCGGACAGCGACGGCAACGGCGCACTCAGCAACTGGCGGGCCTTCGGCTTCGACCTGCCCAACACCATCGTCAACCAGATGAGCTACAACAAGTTCGCCGACGTCCTGGCGGTGAGCCTGTTCGGCCGAGGCGCCTGGCTGCTGTACGACGTGACGGCGTTCTTCCCCAGCGCCCTCGAGCTGCGCTTCGGCCTGGCCGACAATGATTCGGCGCCCTCGGCGTCGATCCTGACCAACGGCAACTACGCCAGCCGCAACCTGGTGAAGTACGGCTACGGCACGCTCACCATCGACGGCACGGCGACCTACAGCGGCCAGACCAGCGTGGTGGGAGGCCGGCTCAACGTGAATGGCGACATCACGCAGTCGAGCGACGTCATGGTCGGGCCGGGCGGCATCCTGGGCGGCGTCGGTTTCGTGCCGACGAGCCTGGTCGCGGGTACGCTGGCGCCCGGCAACTCGATCGGCACGCTGACGGTCAACGGCAACCTCACCTTCGTTTCCGGCAGCATCTACCAGGTCGAGGTGGCGGGGGCGGCAGCCGACCGCACCAACGTCACCGGCAACGCCACGCTCGCCGGCACCACCCAGGCGCTGTTCGCGCCGGGGACCCTGACGCGCAGCTACACCATCCTGTCGGCCGCGGGCGGCCTCAACGGCAGCTTCCAGGACCTGACCCCGGTCGGCCTCCCCGGCTTCCTGAATCCGAGCCTGGGCTACAGCGCGACGGACGTGACGCTCAACCTGCAATCGGCCATGACCGCGACGCCGGGCCTGGCCGGCAACCAGATCGCCGTCGCACGCACCCTCGACAGCGCGTTCAACGCCGGCCCCGGCCTCGGCGCCATGCCGGCCCTGTTCGGGCTCTCGACCGGACAGCTGCCGGCGGCGCTCGAGCTGCTGTCGGGCGACAATGCCAGTGTCGGCCAGTCGATGAGCATCACGGCCGGCGGACAGTTTGCGGCGCTGCTGGCCAATCGCCCGACCACGCGGCGCGCCGAGGAGCAGACCGCGTGGCTGGCCGGCTGCAGCGCGCCGGGGGCTGCGGCCTGCGATGCAGCCGACGAACCGCGCAACGGGCCGCGCAACTGGAGCGCCTGGGGCGCGGCGTTCGGCGGCGCGCAGTGGCTCAACGCCGATCCGGTGACGGGAGCCAACGCCGCGCAGCAGACGATCGGCGGCGGCGCGTTCGGCGGCGACTATCGCGTCGGGCCGCAGACGCTGCTCGGCATCGCGGTCGGCCTCAGCG
>JAEZHS010000266.1 GCA_023436825.1 Pseudomonadota bacterium
ACCCAGCTAGCCCCAGCTTTCCTCGATCAACTGGACATACTGCGCCTTGGTCGGCTGGCGCGGCGTCGACTGGTGGCAGTGATCGCCGAGGGCGCCGTCGGCGATCTTCTCGACGGTGTCCTGCGCCAGCCCCATCGCGCCCAGACCCTTGGGGATGCCGAGCCGCGCATTGAGCGCGGCGACGGCGTTGGCCACGCCCGCCGCGTTGGCTTCGCTCGCCGGCAGGCCCATGATCTGCGCCACCTTGCGGTACTTCTCACCGACCGCCGGCTCGTTGAAGCGCAGGACCGCCGGCAGATAGACCGCGTTCAGCGTGCCGTGATGCAGCCGATAGCCCTTCAGGCCGCCGGTCGGATGGCTGAGCGCATGCACCGCCCCCAGACCCTTCTGGAACACCATGGCGCCTTCCATGGCGGCCATCGCCATGTTGTAGCGCGCCTCGCGGTCCGCGCCGTCCTTGGTCGCCCGCTCGACGTAGGTCCAGGCCTTCTCCAATCCATCGAGCGCGATCGAATCGGCCGGCGGATTTACAGCGTTCGACAGGAAGCATTCGATGTTGTGGGTGAAGGCGTCCATGCCGGTGCCGGCCGTGAGATGCGGCGGCAGGCCGATGGTGAGCTCGGGATCGATCAGCGCCAGCCTGGGGATCAGGTGCGGGCTGCCGATGGCGAGCTTGCGGCCGGAATCCATGATGATGACGCCGCCGCGGCTGACCTCGCTGCCGGTGCCCGACGTCGTGGGAATGGCGACGATCGGCGCCACCGCCGCGGTGATCTTGCCGGCGCCGCCCTCGACGAAAGAATAGGGCTGCAGCGAAGGACCGGGATGGGTCGCCATCAGGCCGACCGCCTTGGCAAGGTCCATCGGCGAGCCGCCGCCGATGGCGATGATGCCGTCGCAGCCCTCCTCCTTGTAGACCTTGAGTGCATCGCGCATCGCGGCTTCCGTTGGGTTCTCCGGCGTGCCGTCATAAACCGTGATCGGCATGTTCCCGGGAAGCTGTTCCTTGACCTTGGCCCACAGCCCGGCCGCGATCACGCCCTTGTCGGTCACGATCAACGGCCGGCGGATGCCGAGAAGCCGCAACTCGGCCTCCAGGAGCTTCAGCGCCCCGAAATCGAACTGGATGCGGGTGAGATATGTGATGAGCGCCATGTCTTTTCCCTATGCGCGATAAAACGGCTTGTCGCCTTTGACGGTCACGCGGTAGCCCAGCCGCTTGTGCGGGAAGTAGTCCCACATCGCATGATGCATCGCGGCGCGATTGTCCCAGAAGGCGATCGAATTGGGCTGCCAGGCGAAGCGGCACTGGAATTCCGGCGTCTCGCTGTGGCGATGGAGCATCTCCAGCAGCGCATCGCTTTCGCCCTTGCGCAGGCCGACGATACGGGTCGTGAAGTTGCGGTTGACGTAGAGCGCCTTGCGGCCGGTCACCGGATGCGTGCGCACCACCGGATGCTCGTTCCTCGGGAAACCACCCTCCTTCGGCTTCTGGCCGAAGCGGCCGCCATAGACCTGCGCACCGTCATGGACGGCGATCAGACCCTCGCACAGGCGCTGGATCGGGGCCGAGAGCGTGTCGTAGGCGCGGTACATGTTGGCGAACAGCGTGTTGCCGCCGCCGTCCGGCGGCAGCTGCTTCATGTAGAGGATGCTGCCCATCGGCGGCTCGGGATCGCACGAGACGTCGGAGTGCCATTCCTCGCCCGCCACGAACTTCGAATGCTCGTCGGCCTTGATGACCAGGATCTCGGGATGCTCCTGCTCGGTGCGGATCGACGTCGGATGGATATGCAGTTCGCCGAAGCGGCGGCCGAACGCCTTGTGCTGCTCGTGCGTCAGCTCCTGGTCGCGGAAAAAGATCACCAGATTGTCCATCAATGCGTCATGGATCTCCTGGAAGACCTGGTTGCCGAGCGGCCGGGCGAGATCGACGCCGAAGATCTCGGCACCGATCGCGGGTGTGAGCTTTCGCACCTCGATGGTCTGGTAACCCATTGGCTTTTCCCCACCTAATACGGCAAGCAAGCCTACGCGAGAACGACCATGAGCGACACCCTTGTCCTGCGCGCCGCGACGGCCGCCGACGCCGCGGCCATCGCCGCCACAATCGCCGCTTCCTTCGAGCAGTATCGCGGCAAGCTCGAACCCGAGTCCGGCGCCTTCCGCGAGACCGCCGAGGGCATCGCCGCCGAACTGGCGCGCGAGTCCGGCGCCATCGTCGCGGAGCGGAACGGTCGCATGATCGGCTGTGTCATGGTGAAGCTGGAGGAGGACGATCTCTATTTCGGGCGCCTCGCGGTCGTGCCCGAGGCACGGGGCGAGGGCATCGCCCGCCGCCTGGTCGAGGCGGTCGAGGACGAAGCGCGACGCCGCGAGCTCGCCGGCGTCCGGCTGGGCGTTCGCATCGTGCTGGTCGAGAACCAGCAGCTGTTCTCGTCGATGGGCTATGTCGAGACCTCGCGCGAGGCGCACGAGGGTTTCGACCATCCGACCTCGATCAACATGCGCAAGGCGTTGCGCTAACGTCTCGTAAGTAGTTCTGGCGGGCGGCCCGCTTGAGCTCATGCGTGTACCTCGCGGTGCTCGGGGTTTTGCGCAGCCCCTCCTCGGGAGGCGGGTCGGGAATTCGGACGAATTAAGACAGTTGCACCCTGTCTTAATTCGACCGGCAAAAGCCGAGATTTTTCAGGCCTCTATCGACTTGCCCGGCAATTCGGACAGTTTCGCCGGCCATTTTCGTCGCCGAGCGTTTGGTCCAGCATTGCCGCCATCGACCTCGCGCATTGCGGCCTTGCCGAACGGGCGCGCCGTTCGGCTGTGGTGGATCGGATAAACGATGCATAGCGCGGGGCACGGAAAGCAACGCAACGGTCCGTTCATATAACTAAAGTTAATCAGTGTCAAGAACTTTGGTCAATATCGCCAATTTCGTTTTCGCGAATTTTTGCGTACCGTAGAGGGCCACGAATGGCGGGTCGGGCCAGCGAGCACGCCATTCGTTGTGTCGCTGGCGCCGGATGCCAGCAACGCTTTCAACGCCTGACTCATTCCCTGAAACGCCGTTGTCATCGCGGGGCGAACCGGTAGCGGAAAGTGCAGCTCGCCGCACCTCGCATGATCGTCTGGGCGCGATCGAGGCTTACGGCGCTCTCGCCGACGGCCGCGATGTCGAAATCGGCGGCGCAGATCAGCAGCGCGCCAAGCTCGGGCTCGCCCAGCGCCCGGAAGAACTCGGCGAACCGACAGCGCGTGACGTCGATGTCGAGCGCCTCCTCGTCATGGCGCCCGATTTTGAATTCGACCTCGCGGCTGGAAACCTCGCCGAAGACCTTCTGAAGGGCCGCCCATTTGCGTCGCGGGCTGCCCTCGATGCCCTCGGCGATCGCGCTGAAGAGTTGCCTGGACCAGTCGCGTAACGCCTCCTTCACGACAGCATCGGCGCGCTCCTTGCCCAGCTCAGTCCGCAAGGCGCGCAGCACCGGCACCAGGACCTGGGCCTGCATGCGCGTCTTGTCGAGGAGAGAGACCTCGGGATCGACCAGATAGTCGTCGAGCAGGCCGCTCATGCCTTCCTCCGGAAGCGGAAGTCGCAGCAACTGGCGCCTGCCATGATCGTCTGGCTGCGCGCGAGCTCGAGCCCGTCGTTGAAGCCTTCGACCATTCCATGGTCCCGGCTGCAGTGGATCAGGGAGCCGAGATCGGCGAGGCCGAGCTCCTTGTAGAATTCGGCGTAACGGCAGCGCGTCACATTGAAGTCGAGGCGATCGACTGACTGGTCGATGACCTCGACATCCATGCCGCCGCCGCCGGTCCATAATTCCTCGGCGACACGCCGCAGGCCCTCGATGTCGGCGCCGAACATCTCGGCCCAATGCGCGCCATCGGCCGTGGCGTGAGACCGGATCGCAGCAACGACCAGCTCGCGAGTCGGCCCTTCGCCGAATTTCTCGCGGCAGGCATTGATGAAGGGAATGAGCACGCGGCCCTCGATCTTGCGCCGCTGCAGATGGCTGATCGCGATTTCCTCGGTCATGGCCGTCTCCTGGGGTGGCATCGTCGCCGCGACAATCGCGCCGCCCATGGCGGCGGACAAATCAGCTGATCTGCTGCTCGAGGCATAGAAATCCTGATGCTCGCGCCGCCATCCCGGCTTCTAGTCTGGGGTGCGAGGAGGACCGCGATGACCTATCGACTCCCACCCCTCAACGGATTGCGCGCCTTCGAAGCGGCGGCGCGGCACAGGAGCTTTCGCGGCGCCG
>JAEZHS010000270.1 GCA_023436825.1 Pseudomonadota bacterium
GATCCGAGATCGACGTTGGCGCCCGGCTGGCTCTGCGGCGATTGTTCACGCAGTCGAGAGCGAGATATTTGATTCATGCGGCTTTGTTGATCGAGTACAGGCCTGCCCCTTCGCGATCCCGTCTGTCGCCGGGGTGTTGGGCACTCGCTCCTTCATGTGCGTAAATATCGTATTGGAAAATTTATTCAAGAGCATGCGCAGTGGCATGCCGGTTGATAACATCGACCAAGCCCTGAGGAATGCGGCCATAAAACATTGACTTTACTTATTATTTGATCGAATTCCGAGATTGAGGCGATGTGCCCGCCAATGAGGTGGCCCGGCAAAAAATCCGGCAAAAGAAGATTCCCGGCCAGAATACAAATTTCCTATTGGAAAATTTGTTCACGTGATGCTAGCTCCACCGCGGGAAGAGTGTGGGTCGAGAGTCGCTGCCGCTCCGTGGTGGTCGCCCGCGAACCAGGAGGAGAATTGTAGATGTCTGTTGACGCAAAAGAGCTTCACGCGAAGTCGATCATCATCGACGCCGTCTGCCCGCTGCTTGCGCGGAAGGAACTGCTCGATGACTACAGGAAGGGCGGGCTGACGGCGGTGGCTCCGACCGTCGGCGGCTTTGCAAACGCGGCCGCGACGATGCGCAGCCTCGGGGAATGGGTGAAGCTGATCCGTGACCGCGGGGACGCTATTCTGGTTCGTCGAGCGGCCGACATCGAGGAAGCGAAGCGCACCAACAAGATCGGGCTGATCTTCCATTTCCAGGGCACAGAGCCGATCGAAGACAATCTCGACTTGATCGACGCCTACAAGGCCCTCGGTGTCGGCATCATTCAGCTGGCGTACAACGTCAAGAACCGGATCGGTGACGGGTGTGAAGAGCGCACGGACGCCGGCCTGAGCCGCTTCGGCCTGAAGGCGATCGCCCGCATGAATGAAGCGCGCGTGATCGTCGACTGCTCCCACACCGGCTATCGCACGACGATGGACGCCTTCGAGGCGTCCACGGCTCCGACCGTGTTCTCGCACGCCAATCCGCGCAACGTCTATGGAACGCCGCGCAACATCGTCGATGAACAGATCAAGGCGGCCGCCAAGAGCGGCGGCCTCACGGGAATTGTCGGCTTCCCGGCGTTCGTCGCCGCCGACAAGCGTCCGACGATCGATCAATACATCGACCACGTGAGCTACGTCGCCGATCTGGTCGGCATCGACCACGTGTCGCTCGGCATCGACTACTTCGCCGGACAGACGCCCTACATGCCCGACGACGAGGCGACGACGTCATATGAAGCAACGATCGCCTCGGGACGATGGAGCCCCAAGGCCTACCCGCCCCCGCCCTATCACTATCCCGAGGGCATCGAGACGCCCGATCGCCTGCCCAACTTGACCGCGGCCCTGGTGCGACGCGGCTTCAACGAGACCGACATCCGCAAGGTCCTGGGTGAGAACTGGATGCGTGTCTACCGAGCAGTGTGGGGAGCGTAGCCATGAGGATACACATGACAAAATTTGCGCGGATACTCAGTGCAAGCGCGTCTCTCGCGATCATCGCCATGTCCGGCCAGGCGCTGGCCGGCAAAGGCGACGATACGTTGAATGCCGCCTTCGAGGAGGAAGTCGCCACACTCGATCCTTACAAGGAGATTTCGCGCTCGGGTCTCATCTTGGGCCGAATGCTCTTCGACAACCTGCTGCTCAAGGACCAGAAGAGCGGTGAGTTCCTCCCGGCACTCGCCGAGTCCTACAAGGTCATCGACGGCAAGACGCTCGAGTTCGTGATCCGCAAGGGCGTGAAGTTCCACGACGGCAGCGAGCTGTCGGCCGATGACGTCGTGTATACGCTCAATACCGTCGCGGCGAAGGAATACAACGCACGCTTCCAGGTCGCGGTGAACTGGATCGAGGTCGTCGAGAAGACCGGCCCGGATACCGTCCGTCTTCGCATGAAATCGGTGTACCCGATGGCGCTGGAGATGCTGTCGGGCAATCTGCCGATCTTCTCCAAGCGGCAGCTCGAAGCGGGCGGGTCCGCCGGCATATCCGCCAAGCCAATCGGCACCGGCCCCTATCGGCTCGTCGAAATGACAGCCGGCAGGCGCTACGCGTTGGAGCGTTTCGACGACTACTACGCCGCCAGCCCCAAAGGTCGGCCGGCCATCAAGCGATTGGTCGTCCGCGTTCTGCCGGAAGCCAATGTGCAGTATGCCGAGCTGCTGAACGGACAGCTCGACTGGATCTGGCGTCTGCCGCCGGACGCGGCAAAGCGGCTGTCCGGCCGGCCCAACATCACGGTCAAGAGCTGGCCGATCATGCGTATCGGCTACATCTCGATGAATCCGCACTTCGAGGGTGGGAAGTCCCCTCTCGCCGATGTTCGCGTGCGGCAAGCCATCAATTATGCTGTCGACAAACAGCGAATCATAAAGGCCCTGGTTGGTGGAGTATCCGAACCGCTCTACTCGGCCTGCCACCCGGTCCAGTTCGGATGCTCGACGGACGTCACGAAGTATGCATTCGACCCCAAGAAAGCTAAGGAGTTGCTGACTGAAGCCGGGTATCCAAATGGCTTCTCGCTCGAGCTCGTGACGGCGCCGTCGTTCCCGCGGGCGCATATCGAGGCGATTGCCGCCAACCTGTCGGCTGTCGGTATTCGCACCACCATCAATGAGCAGCAACCCGCTCCTGCGCGGACGACCTGGATGGAAGGGCGAGCGGCAGCAATCGTCAGTGCCTGGGGTGCCTACGGTGTTGGCGACGCCGCTCTCGGGACCAGCCCTTTCTTTGGTGGCACCGGTGACGACGTCGTGAAGGACCCGAAGGCGATCGCCGACTTGAAGATCGCCGACAGTTCGGCCGATCGCGAAGAGCGGAAGAAGCACTATGCGGCCGCACAAAGGTATATTGCCGATCAAGCGTACTGGCTGCCTCTGTGGACCTACAGCGTGAACACAGCGCAAAACAGCAGCCTGGTCCTGGATGTCGATCCAGACGAGTTTGTGCCGTTCTACAGGGCTTCTTGGAAGTAGTTGAGTGCACGTGACCACCGGCCGGGATCGCCCTCCGGCCGGTGGTCAGCCTTTGCCGCACGAGAAGCAGTATGTCTCGCTACATTTTTCGTCGATCCGTCTCCGGGGTTTTGTTGCTTCTCGCTGTGTCTCTCGCGACCTTTTTCTTGATATTTGCGGGCGGCGATCCGGCGACGCGCATGGCGGGAGAATCGGGCAGCGCCGCCGATATCGCCCGGATACGCGAGGCTTACGGCTTCGATCGCCCGATCATCGTGCAATACCTGTCATGGCTCGGCGGCTTCGTCTCCGGAGACCTCGGGCAGAGCCTGTACTTCAACCTGCCGGTTTCATCGATCGTGATCGAGCGCCTCGGCATCACCATGAGACTTGGCGCCTGCGCCATCGTCCTGGCCGTCGCCATCGGCGTTTCGCTGGGCATTGCCGCCGGCTGCCGGCCCAATACGCGAATTGACCGGTTCGCCCTGATATTCGCCGTCGTCGGCCAGGCGCTGCCGACGTTCTGGTTCGCGCTCCTTCTCGTCATTGTCTTCAGCGTCGAGTACCCGATCCTTCCGAGTTCCGGGCTCGACAGCTGGCGGCATTATATCCTGCCGACGGTGGTGCTCTCGTATTTCGCGGCACCCGCCATCATGCGGCTTACGAGATCGGGCATGATCAACGTCCTCGACACCGACTACATTCGCACGGCGCGCGCCATGGGGCTGCTTCCGCGCAAGGTCCTGATGAAATACGCGCTGCGCAACGCGCTGATTCCGGTCGTCAGCCTCTCGGCGGCCCAATTCGGCTATATGCTGGCCGGGTCCGTGGTGGTCGAGAGCGTGTTCGCCATCAACGGCGCCGGCCGCCTTGCGTGGGAATCGATTCTCCGAAGCGACCTCCCCGTCATTCAAGCGCTCGTCCTTTGTTTCTCGCTCATCTACATCGTGCTGACGTTTCTTGCCGACGTAGTGAACGCTTGGCTCGACCCCCGGATGAGGATGTCGTGAGCACAGCCAAACCATCAGCACCTCCAGCCACAGGTGCGTCCATGCCGCGATTGTTGCCGCGGTGGCGGCAGCACGGAGGCTTCCTGTTCGGATGCGTCGTGCTCGCCATCATGGCGATGCTGGCGATCTTCGCCCCGCTCCTGACGCCCTATGATCCATATGCTCAGGACCTCCTGGCGCGCATGCAGCCTCCCGTGTGGATGGATGGCGGCAGCTGGGCGCATCCGTTCGGCACCGACCATCTCGGTCGTGATTACTGGTCACGCCTGTTGTTCGGCGCGCGTGTCTCCCTTCTCGTGGGACTGAGCGTCACCGCCATTTCGTGCCTGATCGGCACCACCTTGGGCGTCGTGGCCGGTTATTTTGGCGGCCGCGTCGATACGGTGATCTCGTTCCTGATTACCGCACGCCTGGCCATTCCGGTGATCCTGGTGGCTTTGGCAGTGGTGGCCTTGGTCGGCTCCTCGCTGCAGATCGTCATCGGCGTGCTCGGCCTCTTGCTCTGGGACCGCTTTGCGATCGTCATGCGCGCGACGACGCAGCAAATCCGGTCCGCCGACTTCATTGTCGCTTCCCGCGTTCAGGGAGCGTCCAACTTTCAGATCATCGTCCAGGAGGTTCTTCCCAACGTCGTCAACAACCTGCTGGTCGTGGCAACGTTGGAAATCGCGCAAGCGATCGTCCTCGAGGCCGCGCTTTCCTTCCTGGGTATCGGGGTCCCGGCACCCACCCCGTCCTGGGGCCTGATGATCGCCGAAGGCCGCGCGAACATTCTCTTCGATCCGTGGCTCATCACGATCCCGGGGGCATTTCTCTTCATGCTCGTGCTTGCAACCAACATGACCGGCGACGGCCTGCGCGATCTGACTTCGCCCGAGAGTCGGAACCGATGAAAACCGCCGATCCATTGCTCGACGTCCGGGACCTGCGGATCGACATTCCGACGCCGCAGGGGACGCTCAACGCAGTGCGCGGCATCGACTTCAGCCTGCGCCGCGGCGAAACGTTGTGCCTGGTCGGCGAGTCGGGCTGCGGCAAGTCGCTGACGGCCATGGCGTTGATGGGGCTGCTCCCGCGGCGTGCGCGACGGCGCGCGGAAGCGATGTCGTTTCAAGGCCGCGATCTGCTTTCGCTCTCGGAGGCCGAACTGAACGCGCTCCGCGGTGACCGGATGGCGATGATCTTCCAGGAGCCCATGACGTCGCTGAATCCGGCCCTGACCATCGAGGACCAGCTCGTCGACGTGCATCGCCAGCACCGCAAAGTCAGCCGTAAGGAGGCACGCGAGCGGGCCCTTTTCCTGTTCGACAAGGTTGGCGTGAGCGCGCCGACGGAGCGGCTGAGACAGTATCCGCACGAACTCTCGGGTGGCTTGCGTCAGCGGATGATGATCGCGATGGCCCTCATGTGCGAACCCGCCTTGCTGCTCGCCGACGAGCCGACGACGGCGCTCGATGTCACGATACAGGCCGAGCTTCTGCGCGTCTTGCGCGCATTGCAGGACGAGTTGGGCATGGCGATGATCCTCATCACCCACGATCTCGGCGTCGTCTCGCGCATGGCCGATACCGTCGCCGTGATGTACGCGGGTGAAGTGGTCGAATGCGGCAGCGTCCATCAGATCTTTGAACGGCCATGTCATCCCTATACGCGCGGATTGCTCGAATGCCTGCCGGTTCCCGGTCGCCGGGAACACATGACACAGTTGCCCTCCATATCGGGAGTGGTGCCGTCGCTCATCGGCAGCATCGTCGGCTGCGCATTCCGCGAACGATGCCCGCATGCCGAGCCTCGCTGTGGCGCAGCCGACATCGAGCTGCGGCAGCTTCCGGACGGACAGGTTTACAAGTGCATTCGCGAGCCCAGCCCGTATCGCGCAACCGGGGAGCTCGTGCCGTGAACGAGTCATCGGTGCCCATCCTCGAGGTCAAGGGCGTAAGCCAAAGATTTTCGCTCGGGGGCAGCCTCTTTCGGCCGCGCTATCTTCGCGCCGTCGACGACGTCACCCTCCAGTTGCGACGGGGGGAGATCCTCGGGCTGGTCGGCGAGTCCGGCTGCGGCAAGACAACCCTGGCCCGGATCATGATGGGGCTGGTCAGCCCGACTGCGGGAAACGTGTACCTTCAAGGGAAGCCGCTGAGCGGCGTGCCGCGCCGCGACGTGGCTCGCCGCATTCAATACGTGTTCCAGGACCCCTATTCGGCTCTGAACCCCCGACATACGATCGGGCGAATTGTCGAGCAGCCGCTTCGAATTCATGGGCAGGGCGACTCCGCCAGTCGCACGAAACGGGCACGACATCTGCTGGATGTCGTTGGCCTGCCTCAGCGCCTCTACGACAGCCCTCCAAGCCAGCTTTCCGGCGGTCAACGGCAGCGTGTGGTCATCGCTCGTGCGCTGGCCCTCCAGCCCGACATCCTGGTTTGCGATGAACCTACGTCCGCGCTGGACGTGTCGGTTCAGGCCCAAATTCTCAATCTCCTGCTGGATTTGCGGAATGAATTCGGACTGAGCTACGTCTTCGTGAGCCATAACCTTGCCGTCGTCGAGCACATGGCCACGTCGGTCGCCGTCATGTATCTGGGGCGCGTGGTCGAGTACGCGCCCACCTCCGAACTCTTTCGCAATCCGCAACATCCCTATACACGCGCGCTTCTGCAATCCGTGCTGACGCCGACGCCTGGAGCGGGCATCCCGGATCTCGGTTTGGGCCGCGCAGTGCCGGACCCCAGCAGGCTGCCGAGCGGATGCCGGTTTCACCCGCGGTGTCCGGCTGCAATGCCCGTCTGCAGCACGCGCGAGCCGGCACGCGCGCACGGCGTCCACTGGGCGGAGTGCCTTTTGCTGGAGCAGGTTCCCGAAAAGGCTGCGTAGGCGTGTAGCGATGGTGCCCCGAGTACCGGGAACAGGAGTAGCATTGTGAAGTTGATTTCGGCGGCGGAGATTGGCCAGACCCTCGACTGGCCATCGACCATCCACGCTTTGGAGCAGGCTTTCAGGCAGGAGAGCAGGATGCCGACGCGGCATCATCACGTCATGACGGACGGGCCCGAGCCGCCTGTCCACCTGCTGATGCCTGCGTGGGTTCCCGACCGGTATCTCGGCGTCAAGGCGGTGAACGTGTTTCCTGCCAACGCGCAGATCGGCAAACCCGCGGTGTCAGGCATCTATCTGCTGTTTTCTGCCCGGACGGGCGAGACGTTGGCGATATTGGAGGGCGGCGAACTGACCGCGCGACGGACGGCAGCCGCCTCCGCACTGGCGGCTCGCTATATCGCGCGCAGAGATGCCAGTCGCCTGCTCATCGTCGGCACCGGCCGCCTATCGAGGCATCTCGCATCCGCCCACGCATCGGTGCGGCCGATCACACAGGTCTCCGTGTGGGGACGCAATCCGGACAAGGCGGCAGGCGTGGCGAAGGCGCTATGCGAAAGCGGACTGCACGCCGATGCCGTCGTCGACCTGGAAGCAGCCGTTGCACGGGCGGATATCGTGAGCTGCGCCACGCTCAGCACCCGTCCGTTGGTGCGAGGCGCCTGGCTCAGACCTGGAACACATCTCGATTTGGTCGGCGGCTTCACGCCGGCAATGCGAGAGGCGGACGATGACGCAATCCGGCGGAGCAAGGTCTTCGTCGACACCAGAGCAGGCGCGATGAAGGAAGCCGGTGACATTGTCGTTCCATTGCAGACGGCCGTGCTCTCCCCGGACGAGATCCAGGGCGATCTGTTCGACCTTGTGCGCAATGACCATCCCGGCCGCACCAACGACGAGCACATAACCCTGTTCAAATCCGTCGGCGTGGCGATCGAGGATCTCGCCGCTGCTTCCCTGGTATACGAGAAGTCTTCACATGTGCCTGCTGGCGCATGAAATCCGCGGATATCGCCGTCATCGGCGGCGGCGTCGTCGGCCTTGCCTGCGCACGCGCACTGCAGCGCGCCGGACGCCGCGTCACGCTCATTGACGAGCATGAAATCGGCCGTGGGTGCTCCTTCGGCAATGCAGGACTGGTTGCCGTCGATCATATCCTGCCGCTGGCGCGCCCCGACGTGCTCGGTGGGGCTTTTCGCATGCTTGCCAATCCTCTGGGACCGCTGCATGTGAACTGGCCTTCCCTGCCCTCGCTCATGCCGTGGTTTGCGAGATTTGCGATGGCGGCGCTGCCGAGTGCCGTCGATCGCGGCACCAGGGCGCTGGCGACTCTGCTGCGGGACGCCGTACCTGCCTGGAAAAGACTGACGAGCAGCGATGGCCACGCGGAGCTCTTCAAGCCTCGCGGGTATCTGACGCTGTTCGAATCACCACGGTCGGCCAGGGCAGCGGCAAACGAGAACAAGCTGCTGAAGGACCATGGAATACGGTTCCATGTCCTGTCTGCAGCCGACATTCGCCAGCGCGTGCCGGCCTTGACGGTGGAGATGTGTGCCGGCCGATACCATCCGGACGCGATTTACACCTCGGAACCGTTCGACGTCGTGCGCAACCTCGGCCGGCAGTTCGCTGTCGACGG
>JAEZHS010000280.1 GCA_023436825.1 Pseudomonadota bacterium
CGGCGCCGCCGTCCACGACGGCGCCATCAAGTCGATCGACGAGCCTTTGACGAAGTACCTGCCCGCCCTCGTGGGGTCGGCCTACGAAGGCGTCAGCCTGCGTCACGTGCTGACCATGTCGTCGGGCACGCGCTGGGTCGAGGACTACACCGACCGCACCTCGCACGTGAATCTCTACAGCAAGTCCCTGGCCGATCGCGTGCCGGGCGGCGTGCTGAAACTCATGGCCTCGCTGCAGCGCGCCCATCCACCGGGCACGACGGTCCGCTACAACTCGGGCGACACGTATCTGCTCGGCGCCGCTCTCACCAAGGCCGTCGGCATGCCGCTGGCCGATTACATGTCGCAAAAGGTCTGGCAGCCGGCCGGCATGGAGGCCGACGGCTTCTATACGTTGGAGAGCGAGGATGGACAGGAGATCGGCGGCAGCCGCGCCGGCATGGTGCTGCGCGACTTCGGCCGCTTCGGCCTGTTCGTCCTGAACGACGGCATGATCGACGGCAGGCGCGTCCTTCCGGAAGGCTGGGTCGAGGCGGCGGCGACGCCCGCGTTCAAGGTGCCGGCGCCGTCGGTCATCGACATCACCCACTACGGCTACAGCTGGTGGCTGGGCGACGGCGTGATGTCGGCGCTGGGCCATGCCGGCCAGCGCATCGATGTCTTCCGCAAGGAAGACCTTGTCGTCGTCACCCTCGGCGCCTTTCCCGAGCCCGCCTATGCGCCGCCGGGCGACCACAACAGGCGCAACGAAGTGGTGGCCTTCACCCGCGCCGTGAGGGCCGCCCTCCGCTGAGGTCAGCCGGGACTTGGCGCGCGGCCAGCGACGCAGGTCTGGCCGCCCGCCCAGAGCCACGCGGAGCCATGCCTGCGAAACACGCAAAATGAGCGGTAGGTCTCGGCTATCATCTGGCCCTGGACCTCGAACTTGTCGTGCAGGGTCATCGTCGCGATGGCCATGTCGCCGAAATCCGCGACGTCGAGGCCCTCGATCTCCTGGCTTTGAAAGCGCAGCCCGTGCGGGCCGGTGCCGTTCTCGACGTAGTCGTCACGACGGAGCCGGCGACCGGAGGCCGTCACATAGACGAAGTTCTCCTCGAGCAACTCCCGGAGCTTCGGTGCGGATCGTTGCTCGAGCGCAGCGGCCTTGCACTCAAGCACAGCCCTCACTTCATCTGCGGCGGACGGCACGCTACTCCGCGGCCTGCCGGCGCCGCGCCACCGCGTCGAAGCGCTGTTGGCGGCGCTCCATGCGCGGATCGTCCATCTCCGGTTCCATCGGCTCGGCCACCCAGGCGTCGCGGCCGGGCACGTAGTTGCGGTTGGTCTGGGCCGGGTTGCGGTTGACCAACGGCCGCGCATAGAGCGGATGGGTCATGCAGCGCACCTCGTGCTCGATCTGAAACACGGGCTTGCCGGTCTCGAGGTCGGTGATCTGCTCGAAGCGGTACTGATACTGGTTGCTCTCCTCGGTGATCAGCTCGCGCTCGAGCAGACGCTTGTGCGGCCGGGAGAAGTTCGCCACGTAGACCTGGATGTGATGGCCGTCATAGGCTGGAAGCTTCGACTTGGTCTCGCGGAACACCAGCTCTTGCGAGGGGCCGACCGAGATCCTCGCCGCCGGCATGTTTCCCGTCTCGTCGACATGCGCGTCGGTCTCGAAGACCTTGCGATAGAAATCGACGATGGCCTTGGCCGAGCCTGCCGGCACATCGAACTCGACGTAAGGCATGCCGAGCTGCATGCGGCCGAAGCTGCCGGGCTCGTGGATCAGGAGCTTGTTGCCCCACGGGCAGGTCGTCTCGACGTGATCTTCGTGCTCCTTGAAGGCAAAGCGTGTGCCTTCAAGCGGCTTCTTCATCTTCTCGAGTCGCTGCAGCAGCGCCGCGCGATCGGGAATGACCAGGCCGGTGCGGCCACGAAGATGCTGTGGCTTGCCGGTGATCAGGTGGAACTGGCTATGGCCGACATTGACCCACATGTTGTCGATGCTGGTCATCAGGTAGGGATCGCGCGTCAATCCCAGGCCGCTGATGTAGAACAGCGTGGTCAGGCCCTGGTCCTCGACCTGCAGGTTGACGTGCTCCAGACCGACGATGTTGCCGAGGTCCTCGGCGCTGCGGTCGTACTGCTTGCCGTCCTTTGGCCTACCTTGAGTCATGGGGTTCGCCTCCATCGGGGAAAGGGAGCTTTGCACGATTCCTTATAGGCAGCCCGTGCAAAAAATGCGGAACTGCCTGCAACCAAAGGCCCGGGAGGAACAGGCCATGATCACCAAATTCGACAGTTCGTATGTCGGCTCGGTCGACCTGGAAGATGTTGGCTATCTCGGCAAGCCGATCAACGACCGGTGGTATTCCAACGAGGAACTGGCCGACGTCATGCACAAGACGGTGGCCTACGCCAAGCAGATGGACCGGCTGGGCTACGACACCCTCTGGATGGCCGAGCACCATTTCCAGCCCGAGGGGACGGAGTGCATCCCCAACCTCCTGATGATGGCCACGCACCTTTGCGGCGTGACCCGGAACCTCAAGATCGGCTGCGGCTTCAACATCGTGCCCATGTGGCATCCGCTCCGGCTGGCGGAAGACTACGCCATGGCCGACATCCTGACCGGCGGGCGCGTGATCTTCGGCATCGGTCGTGGCTATCACACCCGAGAGGTCGAGACCTTCGGCTCGCCGCTGATGGACCAGGATGCCAACCGCGAATTGTTCGAGGAAGGCGTCGACATCATCTTCCGGTCCTTCAACGAGGAGCGCTTCAGCCACAAGGGCAAGTACTACACCCTGCCGCCCGAGGTGCCCTATCGCGGCTACACGCTGAAGGAGCTGACCCTGGTGCCGCGGCCCCTGCGCCGGCCCGTCGAATGCTGGCAGCCCATCCAGAGCGGCTCGCAGCGCGCCTTCGACTTCATGGCCAAGTACGGCATCAGCGGCGTGATCGGCGGCGGCTCGGCCGAAGGCGGCGCCGTCGAGCGGCACATGACCGAGTTCCGCGCCGCCTATCAGCGCCGCGGCATCGAACTCAGGCCGGGCGAGCGGCTCGCGCTCGGCTACCAGTTCTGCATCGCCGAAAGCCGCGAGGCGGCCGTCGCTAAGGCCGCCAACTTCTATGAAGAGAACATGAAGATGTTCGGCGAGCTCCGGCTGGTGCGCGCCATCACCGACCAGCAGATCGCCGCCATGCGCGATCCAAGCCTGGTGCCCAGCACCAAGCTGCCGCGCATCGAGGACGCGGTGAAGGCGGGCGGCTTCCTGGCCGGCACGCCAGCCGACATCATCGAAGAGCTCAAGAAGGTCGAGCAGCGCTATCCCGGCCTCGAGCGCGTCATCTGCACCATGCCGCTCGGCACGCACCTCGCCGACACGCTCGAGCAGCTCGATCGCTTCGCCAAGGAAGTGATCCCGGCCTTCCGGCCGGCGCGGGCCGCGGCGGCTGATTGAAAAGGAGAGACCGATGATCTTTGAAATGCGGACCTATCTGATGAAGCCGGGCAGCATCCCCAAGGTGGAGGAGCTGTGGGGTGCAAGCCTGCCGGCGCGTACCAAGCTGTCGCGCTTCGGCGGCTTCTGGCGCACCGAGGTCGGCACGCTCAACCAGATCATCCATGTCTGGCCCTACAAGGATCTGAACGAGCGCGACCATATCCGCGCCGAAGCCATCCGGACCGGCGTATGGCCACCTAAGACCTCCGACTACATCCTGGAGATGGAGAGCAAGATCCTGCATCCGGCGCCGTTCTCGCCGCATTTCGAGCCGGGCGAGCACGGCAGCATCTACGAGTTCCGCACCTACACCTACGGTCCCGGCGCCATCCCCAAGGTGATCGAGGCCTGGACGCCGCTGATCAAGGCGCGCGCCGCCATCTCGCCGCTGGTATTCGCCGGCTTCACCGACATCGGCGCGCTCAACCAGTGGGTCCATGTCTGGGCCTACAAGAACATGGCCGACCGCGAGACGCGCCGCGCCCAGGCGATGAAGCCGGGCCAATGGCCGCCGCCGCGGCACGAGAGCGTGACCCTGCTCAAGCAGGAGAACAAGTTCGCGGTGCCGGCGAGCTGGTCGCCGCTGCGATGATTCATGTCTTCCGGACCGCGCGCGTCCCGCGCGCCTCATGATCATGAGCGCGCGAGAA
>JAEZHS010000300.1 GCA_023436825.1 Pseudomonadota bacterium
ACCGCCTGCGCAAGACCTACTGCGGCAAGATCGGCGTCGAGTACATGCACATCTCCGATCCCGACCAGAAGGCGTGGATCCAGGAGCGCATCGAGCACGTCGAGAACCACACCGAGTTCACCCTCGAGGGCCGCCGCGCCATCTTCGAGCGCGTCGTCGAGGCCGAAGGCCTGGAGCGCTATCTCGGCGTCAAGTTCGTCGGCACGAAGCGCTTCGGCCTCGACGGCGGCGAATCGCTGATCCCCGGCATCGAGCAGATCCTGAAGCGCGGCGCCCAGCTCGGCATCCGCGACGTCGTGATCGGCATGCCCCATCGCGGCCGCCTCAATACTCTCGTGCACGTCCTGCACAAGAGCTACACGGCGCTGTTCTCGGAATTTCAGGGCCGCTCCTCGCAGCCCGAGGAAATGCGCGGCTCGGGCGACGTGAAGTACCATCTCGGCGCCTCGGCCGACCGCGAGTTCGACGGCAACACCATCCACGTCTCGCTGTCGTCCAATCCCTCGCATCTCGAGGCGGTCAATCCGGTCGTGCTGGGCAAGGCGCGGGCCAAGCAGGACCAGCGCCACGACACCGAGCGCAGCCAGGTCATGGCGATCCTGATGCACGGCGATGCTGCCTTCGCGGGCCAGGGCCTGGTGGCCGAGAGCCTCGATCTCTCGGACCTCGCGGGCTATCGCATCGGCGGCACCATCCACTTCATAGTGAACAACCAGATCGGCTTCACCACGCTGCCGACCGCGGCCCGCTCGGGCCCTTACTGCACCGAAGTCGCCAAGATCGTGCAGGCGCCGATCTTCCACGTGAACGGTGACGATCCCGAGGCCGTGGTCCACGTCTCGCGCATCGCCACCGAGTTCCGCCAGCACTTCAAGCGCGACATCGTCATCGACATGTTCTGCTACCGCAGGCATGGCCACAACGAGTCGGACGAGCCGATGTTCACCCAGCCGCTGATGTACAAGGAGATCGGCGGGCACAAGACGGTGAAGGAAGTCTATGCCGCGCGGCTCGAAGCCGAGGGCGTCGTCACCGCGGCCGAGGTGGCGCAGCGCGACGCCGAGTTGCGCGAAAAGCTCGACAAGGCGCTGGAGGCGGCGAGCCAGTACAAGCCGAACAAGGCCGACTGGCTGGAAGGCCGCTGGGCCGGTCTCACCGTCGCCCCGGGCGAGGAGGACCGCAAGGGCGTGACGGCCGTCGATCTCGACCGGCTGATCTCGGTCGGGCACGCACTGACCGAGGTCCCCAAGGGCTTCGACCTCAACCGCAAGATCGCGCGTCAGCTCCAGGAGAAGCGCAAGACCATCGATACCGGCGAGCACATCGACTGGGCGACCGGCGAGGCGCTGGCCTTCGGCACGCTGCTCGCGGAAGGCACGCCGGTGCGGCTGAGCGGCCAGGACTCGGGTCGCGGCACCTTCTCGCAGCGCCATTCGGTGCTGGTCGACCAGATCAACGAGAGCAAGTTCATCCCGCTGAACCACGTCGCTCCCGAGCAGGCGCACTTCGAGGTGATCGACAGCCCGCTCAACGAGGCAGGCGTGCTGGGCTTCGAGTACGGCTATTCGTCGGCCGAGCCCAATGCCCTGGTGATGTGGGAGGCGCAGTTCGGCGACTTCGCCAACGGTGCGCAGGTCATCATCGACCAGTTCATCAGTTCGGGCGAGAGCAAGTGGCTGCGCATGAACGGCCTGGTGATGCTGCTGCCGCACGGCTACGAGGGGCAGGGGCCCGAGCACAGCTCGGCGCGTCTCGAACGTTACCTGCAGCTCTCGGCCGAGGACAATTGGCAGGTGATCGTGCCGACGACGCCGGCCAACTACTTCCACGCCCTGCGCCGCCAGATGCGCCGCTCGTTCCGCAAGCCGTTGGTGGTGATGACGCCGAAGTCGCTGCTGCGCCACAAGGATGCGGTGTCGCGCCTCGAGGACTTCGGTCCCGGTTCGTCGTTCCGGCGCATCCTGGCCGAGGTCGATCCGCTGACCGACGGCGCCAAGGTCCGCCGCGTCGTGCTGTGCTCGGGCAAGGTCTACTTCGACCTGCTGGCCGAGCGCCGCAAGCGCAAGATCGACGACATCGCCATCATGCGCATCGAGCAGCTCTATCCCTTCCCGTTCAGCCGGCTGGGCGTGCGGTTGTCGCAGTTTCCCAATGCCGAGGTGGTGTGGTGCCAGGAGGAGCCCGAGAATATGGGCGGCTGGCATTTCGTCGATCGTCGCATTGAACGCGCGCTCTCCGGCCTTAACGTCAAGGCAGCGCGGCCGATCTATATCGGCCGGCCCGAGGCGGCGTCGCCGGCGACCGGCTCGGCGCGCACGCATGTCAAGGAACAGGCCGATCTGGTCGACCGCGCGCTGACGATTGCTTGAGATTGGGTGCCTGAAGCGCGCTGAGGAGGGTTTAGTAATGGCTGTCGAGATCAAGGTCCCCGCGCTGGGCGAATCGGTCACCGAGGCGACCGTCGCCAAGTGGCTGGTGAAGGCGGGAGACGCCGTCGCGATCGACCAGCCCCTGTGCGAGCTGGAGACCGACAAGGTCACGGTCGAGGTGAACGCCACCGTCGCCGGCAGCATCGTCGAACTTGCGGTCGCCGAAGGCGCGACCGTGCAGGTCGGCGGCGTGCTGTGTCACATCGAGGCCGGCGCCGGTGTTGGTGCTGCGGCCAAACCGGCCGCTGCACCGGCTGCGCCGAAGCCGGCGCCTGTGCCGGCGGCTGCGCCTGCCGTCGCACCCGCCGCGGCCAACGCGAACATCGCCGCTTCCGGACCGGCCACGCGCAAGCTTGTCGAGGAGACCGGCGTAGCACCCTCGGCGATCCAGCCGACCGGCAAGGACGGTCGAGCGACCAAGGCCGACGTGATGGCCGCCCTCTCGTCGATCCCGGCGCCCACGGCGCCCGCCGCGGCCAAGCCCGCGGTACCGGCCGGCCCACGGCCGCGCGCCGATCGCGAGGAGCGGGTGCGCATGACGCGGCTGCGCCGCACCATCGCCAACCGCCTCAAGGAAGCGCAGAACACCGCGGCCATGCTCACCACCTTCAACGAGGTGGACATGACCAACGTGATGGCGCTGCGCGATCGCCTGAAGGACGACTTCGAGAAGAAGCACGGCGCGCGGCTGGGCTTCATGTCGTTCTTCGTCAAGGCGTGCATCGCGGGGCTGAAGGAGCTGCCCGCGGTCAATGCCGAGATCGAAGGCGACGACCTCGTCTACAAGAACTACTACGACATCGGCGTCGCCGTCGGCACGCCGCAGGGCCTGGTCGTTCCCGTGGTGCGCGATGCCGACCAGAAGTCGTTCGGCGACATCGAGAAGACGATCGGCGAGCTCGGCCGCAAGGCGCGCGACGGCAAGCTCTCGATCGCCGACCTGACCGGCGGCACCTTCACCATCTCCAACGGCGGCGTCTACGGCTCGCTGATGTCGACGCCGATCCTCAATCCGCCGCAGTCGGCGATTCTCGGCATGCACAAGATCCAGCAGCGGCCCATGGTGGTCGGCGGCGAGGTCAAGGTGCGGCCGATGATGTACCTCGCCGTGTCATATGACCATCGCATCATCGACGGCCGCGAGGCCGTGCTGTTCCTGGTGCGGGTGAAGGAATGCATCGAGGATCCGGAACGGCTGCTGCTGGGCGTTTGAATTCAATGAGGGAGTCATCCCGAGGGCGAAGCCCCGAGGGACCTTTCAGGCGACAGGAAGGGTCCCTCGCTACGCTCGGGATGACAGCGACTGTGGAGCTGCATCAACCATGGCAAACGAAACCTTCGATCTCGTCGTGATCGGCGCCGGGCCGGGCGGCTATGTGGCGGCGATCCGCGCCGCGCAGCTTGGCATGAAGGTGGCCATGGTCGAGAAGCGCGCGACCTTCGGCGGCACCTGCCTCAATGTCGGCTGCATCCCGTCCAAGGCGCTGCTGCAGTCCTCGCACCTGTTCGAGGAAGCGGGCCACGATCTCGCGCAGCACGGCATCGTGCTCGGACCGCCCAAGCTCGATTTTGCCCAGCTGATGAAGCGCAAGGGCGAGGTGGTCGACGCCACCACCAAGGGCGTCGCCTTCCTGTTCCGCAAGAACAAGATCACCTCGTTCCAGGGCACCGGCCGCATCGACAAGGCGGGTGCGGTGTCGGTGCTGGGTGACGACGGCGCGGTCAAGGACACGCTCGCCGCCAAAAACATCCTGATCGCCTCGGGCTCCGAAGTGACGCCGCTGCCTGGCGTCACCGTCGACGAGAAGAAGATCGTGTCGTCGACCGGCGCACTGGAGCTCGCCGAGGTGCCGAAGCACCTGGTCGTGGTCGGCGCCGGCATCATCGGGCTCGAGCTCGGCTCGGTGTGGCGCCGGCTCGGCGCGGACGTGACGGTGATCGAGTTCCTCGACCGCATCACGCCCGGTGTCGACGATGAGATCACCAAGCATCTCCAGCGCGCGCTTGCCAAGCAGGGCCTGAAGTTCAAGCTCGGCTCGAAGGTGACCAAGGCCGACGCCTCGGGGCAGGGTGTGACGCTGACCGTCGAGCCGGCCAAGGGCGGCGCGGCCGAGACCGTGCAGGCCGACATCGTGCTGGTTAGCATCGGCCGGCGGCCCTTCGTCGAAGGGCTTGGCCTGGACAAGGTGGGCGTGAAGCTGACCGAACGGGGCCGCATCGCCGTCGATGCGCATTTCCAGACATCGGTGCCGGGCATCTATGCCATCGGCGACGTGATCGACGGCCCGATGCTGGCGCACAAGGCGAGCGAGGATGGCATCGCCTGCGTGGAGACCATCGCCGGCCAGAAGGGCCACGTGAACTGGGATCTCGTGCCCTCGATCATCTACACCCAGCCCGAGGTGGCGTGGGTCGGCAAGACCGAGGAACAACTCAAGGCAGCCGGCGTTGCCTACAAGATCGGCAAGTATCCGTTCACCGCCGATCCACGCAGCCGCGCCAACGGGGCGACGGAGGGTTTCGTGAAGGTGCTGGCCGACAAGGCAACCGACAAGGTCCTGGGCGTGCACATCATCGGCGCCGAGGCTGGCACGATGATCGCCGAAGCCGGTATCGCCATGGAATTCTCGGCCTCGGCCGAGGACATCGGCCGTGTCTGCCACGCCCATCCCACGGTCAACGAGGCGATGAAGGAAGCGGCGCTGGCGGCGTGGGATAAGCCGATTCATCTCTAGGCTTCGTCGCCCTGAGCGGAGTGAGCGAAGCGAACGCAGTCGAAGGGCCTTCTCTCCATGGGAAAGACCTTGCGCATAGAGACAAGGCCCCTCGGCTTCGCTCGGGGCGACGGATAATGCGCAAGCCCCTGATGGCCGTCGCAATCGTCGCCTGCCTGATCATGTCGGTCGTAGGCGGCCTGCTCCCCATCCTGCAGGGCTGGATCTTCTTCGTGATCGCTCTCTATCTGCTGGCCACCGAGTTCGAGACCGGCCGGCGGTGGGTGAAAGCCGCGCGCCGCCGCTGGCCCTGGCTCAACCGCTGGATCGAGCGCGCCCGCGACCATCGCTGGGCGCCGAGCCATCTCAAGGAATTCGAGGATCTGACGGATCCGAAGCGGTGAGCTCATGCTCCTCTCCCCCAAGGGGGAGAGGAATATGAGTCAGGGCAGCTCGGCCACCGCCCTTGCCAGCAGGTCGCGGAACCAGGCGCGGCCGCGGCGGCCGTTGGTGGCGAGGCTCCAGTAGGCGTCGATGTGGAGCTGCTTGCGTGGCCAGGCGATATCGACGATGCGCAGCCGTTCGGCGCGGGCGAGTGCGCGCGCCACCTTGCGCGGCACCAGGGCGACGCAATCGGACTGGGCGACGATCGCCCCCAGCACCAGGAAGTTGGGAACGGTGCAGACCGGCGCGACCTCGAGAGGAGAAGTAGGCTGGACCAGGGCCTGCACGTCCTGCGACAGGCGCAGGCCGCGTCGGAAGGCGACGTAGCGCATCGCCTGGAACTGCGCGGGCGTCAGCCGCGGCGGGATCGCACGGTTGGCGGCGGAAGCCACGCACACCATCTCGTCGCGCCACAATGGCAGCGAGCCGATGCGCTTGCCCAGGGTCTGGCCGAAGGCGCGAGGCCCGATCATGAAGTCGACGAGCGCTAGGTCGTCGGCATTGCGCGTGGGCAGCCAGGTGAACTCCAGCACGACATGCGGCGCCTCGCGGGCGCAGATGCCGGTCAGCACCGGCGCCAGAAGCTGGGCAACGTAGTCGGCGGTATTGATGACCAAATGCACCGATTCGGTCGCCGGATCGAACGGGCCGGCGGGCATTAGGAGCAGGTCGAGTTCGCCCAGCGTGCGGGCGAGCGGCCGGGCCAGCGTCTCCGCCCGATCGGTAAGGCGCGCCGTTCGGCCGGAGGACACCAGGAGCTGATCGTCCAGGGCGCCGCGCAGCTGCCGCAAGGCGCGGCTCACCGCGGGCTGGGTCATGTTGAAGGACTGTGCCGTGCGCGTGACGCTCCTGGTGCGCAGCAGCTCGTGCAGCACCGGCAGGAGGTCGAGATTGACCTTGCGCAATCGGGCGGCGAGCTCACGCTCGCATGTCGCCGGCAGGGTCGCTTCCGCCATCGCCGCCATCGGCCCTCCATAACGGCTGGTTATGCCTCTCATGCTTCCTTTGATTGTTTCGTTATGTCAATCGGGTGAATACGCTTTGCCCGACGCCGATAGGGAGGCGGGACATGTCGTCGATGCGAACGGGGGCCGACTACCGGGAAAGCCTGCGTGACGGGCGGCGCGTCTTCATCCTGGGCGAGGGCCCCGTCGAGGACGTGACGACCCATCCGGCAACCCGGGCGATGGTCGAGGAATACGTCGCCTGGTACGACCGACACTTCGATCCGAAATGGCAGGACACGCTGCTGACACCGCCCGACAAGGACGGCCATCGAGCACCAGTCGGCTACATGGTGCCGCGCAGCGCCGCCGATCTCGCGCGCATGGGGCGATGCTTCTCCGCCACCACCTTCCTCAGCGCCGGCAACATCACCCACACGCCGGCCTACGGTCATCTGATCGCGATGGGCGTGCAGACCGTGGTCAACCTGCGCAATGCCTCGCCCGAGCAGCGCGCCAATGCCGAGGCCTATCGCGCCCTGATCGTGCGTACCGGTCGCTTCCTCACCTTCGCCGCCGGTGCCGCGACCATCGGCTATCGCCTGCGCGAGAATCCTGCTGAGCGGGCGGCGCTCAGGATCGCCAAGGAGACCGACAAGGGCCTGGTGATGCGCGGCAAGATCGGCATGCACACCAGCCCGGCCTACGCCCACGACGTCTACATAGGTGCGCACAACGGCGTGGACTACAAAGGGCATCGCGCCTCCTTCGTCGTCGCCGTCAATGCGCCGGGTGTCACCGTGGTCTGCCGCAAGCCGTCGGCGCGCGACCGCAACCCGTTCTCGGCGCCGCTCAGCGCCCGCTTCGACGAACTCGACGGCCAGATGTGGCTCGACGACGTGCTGATCCCATGGGATCGCGTCTTCCTCAGCGAACCGTCTCCCGATCCGGTGGCGCGCTGGCTGTTCTGGCATCAGCTCTATTGCTGGCTGTCCAAGGCCGAGTTCACGCTGGGCCTGGCGCTTGCCTGCACGCACGCCATGGGCCTCGTTTCGCACGACGCCACCATCGACTATCTGGTCGACCTGATCACCGATGTGCAGACCGTACGGAGTTGCCAGACGGCCGCCGAGCTCGATCCGGAGTTCACGCCCGAGGGGTACTGCGCGCCGAACGCGTGCCATCTCTCGGCCGGCAGCATCGCCATGCTGAAGGCGCGGCCGCGCATGGCCGAGATCCTACGCACGCTGCCCGGCTCGTCGCTGGTCGTGGCGCCGACCGACCGTGATCTCGCCGAGCCGGCGTTGGCCCAGGGCCTCGAGGACTCGTTCGCCGGTGGGGGCTATACGGCGCAGCAACGGGCGGCCCTGCTGCAAATGGCCTGGGACCATGTCGGATCCGCATTGGATCACCGCGAATCGGTCTACGAGTTGCATGCCAATGGCGGCATCCCGTCGTGGCGCGGCCGCCTGCGCCGCGGCTTCAACCGCTACGAGGAGCTGGCCAACGGCGTGCTGCAGCACCTCGGCGTGCCCATGCCGAAGATCGACCTGCAGTCGATCCGCAACGCGCCGCTGGTCGCCCGCCGGCCGGTCAGCCCGACGGCGCCGCCGCAGCCCGTGGCAGTGGAACCTCCAAGAAACCCTGTTACGGCCGGGAAAGTAGCCTGATCACGGGTGGGCCAGGGCCTCATTTGAGGGTAGTATTCCATCCTATAAAACCCATCCGGGAGTGAACGAATGGACAAGCCGGTAACACCGCGTGGCGTCAATCATCTCGTGCTCAATGTGCGCGACATCGAGGAGTCGCATCGCTTCTGGACCGAGGTCGTCGGCTTCAAGCAGGTCGGCCAGCTCACACCGACCAAGGATCGGCCGAACCCGCCGAAGATGCGCTTCTATTCGGGCGAGCGCG
>JAEZHS010000448.1 GCA_023436825.1 Pseudomonadota bacterium
CCGCGCGGGAAACTTCAAGGAGGCCGCACAGACCTTCGGCGGCATGGACAGCGCTGAAGCGGCCTACGACCAGGGCAATGCGCTCATCATGCTGGGCAAGTACGACGAGGCGATCGGCCGCTACGACCGCGCGCTGGCGCTGCGGCCCGGCTGGGCGGATGCCGAGGCCAATCGTACGCTCGCGGCGTTGCGCGCCGAACGGATCAAGAAGACGGGCGGCGACTCCGGCGTCGACGAGAAGCCCGACGAGATCGTCTACGACAAAAACAAGAAGAACCAGGCCGGGCAGCAGACAGAGGTCAGTGGCAGACCGATGAGCGACGAGGCGGTGCGCGCCTTGTGGCTGAAGCGCGTGCAGACGCGACCGGCCGACTTTTTGAAGTCGCGCTTCGCCTACCAGCTCCAGGCCGGCGCGCCATGAGATCATGTTCGCAACGCGGGCGCCTCGCCCGCCTCATGCTGCTTCTTCTGACGGTCTGTAGTATTGCGCCTGCATCGGCCCAGACGGTACGGACGACAGTCAAGCCCGAATCGGGTGTGGTGCTGGGCCAGCATGTGCGCGTGCTGGTCGACGTGTTGTTCGAAGGCGGCATGCCGCGGCCGCCGCGAGTCAGCCTGTCCGAGATGCCGGGCGCGCAGATCCTGCGCTACGAGACGCAGGCCACGACCATGAACGAGCGGATCGACGGCAAGGCCTATGTCGGCCAGCGCTTCGAGTTCGCCCTCTATCCGCGGCGCGGCGGCACGCTTGAGATTCCCGCGCCTCAGGTCACTGTGCTCGACGGCGCCGGCGAGGAGACAGGCCGCGTCTCGGGTGCTGCGACGACGATCGATGTCACCGTACCGGCCGGCGTCGATCCCTCCAAGCCGGTCGTCGCGACGCGCGAGCTCGTTCTTGATCAGCGCTGGCAGCCGGAGCCCACCACCGTGTTCAAGGCGGGCGATGCCCTCGTGCGCACCATTACGCGCCAGGCCTCCGACATTCCCGGCATGGCGATGCTCGACCTCGCCTTTCCCGCGCCTCAGGGCGTGCGTGTCTATGTCGAGCCGCCGCAGACCGATGACCGCATCGAACGCGGCGACCTCACGGGGCGCCGCACCGATCGGGTCACCTATGTGTTCGAGCGGGGTGGGTCGTTCCCGATTGATACCGTTGCGCAACCCTGGTGGGACCTCGGGGCTGGGCGATTGCGGCAGGCGGGCGGGCAGGGGGTGACGGTGTCCGTGACCGCCGTCGTGCCGCCTCCGCCGCCTGGCGAGCGACTGAAACTCTGGCTCTACGTCGCCACGACCGCCGTAGGCGTGCTGTCGCTGATCTGGTGGGCGTGGCCGCGATTCAGCGCGCGCCAGGCAGCCCGCCGGGCACGCTGGGAGAGGTCGGAGCCAAAGGCCTTTCGCGACCTACAGGCTGCCTGTCGCCAAGGCGATGCGCGCACCGTCTATCGCGCCTTTGCCGTGTGGCGGCAGCGCATCGCCCGTCCGCTTCCTGCGACATTTGCCGAGGAAGTCGAGGGGGCACTGTTCGCCGGAGCACCCTGGTCGACCGGCCAAGCGCACGCTTTCGCCGCGCGCCTCGAGCAGTTTCGGCGGGCAGGGCAGGACTTGGCTGTCCCTCCGATCCTGCCGCCGCTCAACCCGGCGCGGTGAGCTGGCCGCACGTCGTGCGCCGACGGCCCGGCGACATCACTTCTTCGGCGGCTCGTCGTGACGCCGAGGCTCTCGCCCACGGTCGCGATGCCATCGGGGGGAGGCAGCTCGCAGTGCCGATGAATGTGCGGATTTTCACAGACCCTGATGGCGCATCCTGCGAGCCTTGCGGCGGACGCCACACCAAGGGGCTGGCCCTCGCCGGCGGAAGCGCATGGAGACGGCAATGGCAGAGCAACTACCGGCCGCTTCGGATCCGGGCGCCGACTTCGAACGCGAGAAATGGCGCGCAGAGATGGCTCTGCGCGAGCGCGAGCTGGCTCTCAAGGAACGCGAAGGATCGCTCTTCAAGAGCCCGATCGTCGTGTCGGCGATCGCCGTCTTTGTCGGGCTGCTCTCCAATGCCATCTCCGACTGGATCACCAAGGACCGGCGGCTTGCCGAAGAGACCAGGCAGCGCGAGGCGGCGTTGCTGGTGAAGGCCTTCGAGCACAACGATCCCAACGTGGTGATGGCAAAGCTCAACCTGCTCAACCTCACGGGCATGATCTCGGACACCAACGAACTGGCGAAGAAGCTGGCGGGGCAGGATTACACGGAGATCGAGAGCAAGATCAAAAGCCTGCCGTCGGAATCGCTGCGACAATATCAGGCGGCGTTGATCCAGAAGGCGATGGAGAATGACGATGTCGACAAGGTGCTGCGAAAGCTGAAGCTCCTGGACGAGGCCAGCCTCATTCCCGACTACGACAAGGTTCGCCGAGTTTATGCGACGCTCGGCACGGTGGTCGGGCTTCCCATGACGGCATCGACCGCGTCGGCGGCGTCGACGACAGCCGTGCCGATTGCGACCGCCTCAACCACGTCGACGGTAACGGCCACCACCTCGGCGGCCGCGGCGCCGACTCCAACGACAACGTCGGCAGCCCCTTGCGCGGCGGCAACCAAATCCATGGAGGGATGGATCTTCCTCGGAGGCATCGACGGAAGCCTCAAGAAATGGGTGGTTTCCGACAGCGGCACGCGATCGATCGACTTCGAAACGCCGGAACTCAATGCCGGCTCGAGCTTCAAGGTCGAGGAGCCGCTGACCAAGGTGGTAATGAATCAATGCCTGCGTACCAAGACCGCGAAGTTCCTGCGTGGCGACGGCGTCGACGGCCGCAGGCTGCAATCCGCCATCAAGCAGACGCTGCCGTCGGGGACCCGGCTGAGAGTCGTCGCAGTCGATTCCGTCGGCCGGGATGACGCATCCAGTGCGCGCAATCCCGTCCTGTGGGCGAGGGTGGAGGTGCTGTCCGACTAGGGCCGACTGTCGCTGAAAGGTGAGTTGTAACTGTAACCCCGAGCGAAGCGAGGGGCCTTTGAGGCCGCAGGAAGGGTCCCTCGCTGCGCTCGGGATGACAGTGCTCCCGCATCAAGCGCAGGGGAGTGACGCGTTAAAATACTTCAGTTATAATCGGGCTTCCTGCTTCCAGGCGGCGTGGCTCTGTGCATCGTTCATCCGAAACCCATCGCGTACGGCAGGCGCCGTCCCGGCCTTTCCTGCGTTCGAAAACCAGTTGCGAAACTTGCGTAACTGTCCGAATTCGCCAGGGAGCCCCATCGGTAGTGGGTCGGCTTCCCAAGCACCGCTACGACCTCTGTCGGAAATGCCGGGAGTACCGGAAACTCCTTGGCGATGACGGCATTGCATGCACTTGGCCCCCGTCGCGCTGCGCCGAGGAACGCGCATTGTCGTTTCTGTCGCTGTTCAGGCGACAGTACCCGGCCGCGGCCAGTGCTGGAAGGATCCGCGGCAGCGAGGGCTTGCGGCAATTTCCCGCGGGATCGCGCGAACGCGACTCCGTCAGGCAGCCGCTGCCTTCTTGCGGTTGGCCTCGAGTCGCCGATCGACCAGGGCCACGCCGCGGTCGATCTCGGGATGGCTGAGACCTTTCTCGCGGGCGATGAGCTGCACCAGCTTGTCGGCGCGCTCGATGAAGGGCACGCCGTTGTTCAGAGCGCGCGCCGCCGATGCCGGACGCACCAGGCTCTGGGCGGCGGCGGCGTACTTCTCGAACGGCACGAGGTCCTTCGGATCGGCGCCGAGCTTGACGCAAAGATCGAGCACGAAGTTGTAGACCGAGCGCGAGGTGTCGATGTCGCTGTGCACGGCCTCCTGCGCCGTGCGCATGCCGTCCTCGGTGACACAGCGGTAGTTGCCGGCCAGCAGCATCGCCCATTTGGCCAGCGGCACGAACACCGAGTCGTAGACCTTGAGCTTGACCGGCAGCTCGATCTTGCCCTCGGGCGTATCGAAGCGTGCCGCCTCGACGTCCTTCTCGAGCTGGCTCAGGATCGCCGTCAGCTTGTCGTCCTTGAAGCGCGCGACCTTGAAATTGGTCGGCAGAGTCACCTGCAGGAAGTTGACCTTCTCCTCCGGCGGCCGGATCGCCTGCGGGTCTGGACTGTTCAGCGTGATGCGCTCGGGGTCGAAGCTGTCCCACACCGAGGCGTCGGTGTAGGCGGGCTTGAGCTTGTCGCAATCGAGCCCGGGGATGCGCCGCAGATAGGCGAGCGGCGGCATGTTCATGATCGACATGCACGGCACCTTCGACTTGCCGACGGCATCGAGGAGCTGGCGCACGCCGTCCACGCGATATTGCGGCTCCTGCATGGCAAGGCCGATCAGGTCGTAGTCGCCCGGGTTGACGCCGGCCACGCCGCCGGCGGTCACCTTGCCGGGCAGCTTGCGCGATTCGAGCAGGACCGGGTCCTTGCGGCCGCGGACCGGCAGGCGGACCTTGAAGCCCTCCTGGTTGATCAGGTCGGCTTCGGCCGGCAGGCAGATGAGATGGATCGAATGGCCGCCGAATAACATTTTCGACGCGAGGAGCGAGCCGTAGGACGCCCCCAGCAGCAGGATCTTGTAAGCCATTTGCCGATCTCCCTTCACGATTCCTCAGCGCGCCTTCACTATAGCTTCCCTCGGCTGGCGCTGCGCCGTCAATTGCGCTGGACAACCATTTGCCGGCCTGCGCGTTGAGGGGCGATGAATTTTCTGCGGGCGAAGCATAATGTCTGGCGGATCGAGCGGGCCAACCGGGCTGCAGTCCTGATCGACGCCGCCGCCTTCTTCGAGGCCGTCCGCGGCGCCTGCCTCAAGGCCGAGCGCAGCATCCTGGTGGTCGGCTGGGACATCGACAGCCGCACGCCGCTGGTCGGCGCCGACGGCAGGTCGCGCGACGGTCTGCCCAGCAGCTTCGCCGATTTCCTGAGCGAGCTCGTGCGGACCCGGCCCGACCTGCAGGTCCATCTCCTGCTGTGGGACTACTCGCTGCTCTATGCCGGCGAGCGCGAGCTGCTGCCGCGCCTGTCGCTCGGCTGGCGGATGCCGGAGCACGTGACGCTCTGCATCGACAATTCGGTGCCCTTCGGCAGCTCGCAGCACCAGAAGATCGTGGTGATCGACGATGCGGTGGCGTTTTCCGGCGGTCTCGATCTCACGATCCGCCGCTGGGACACCACCGCCCATTCGGCGGAGAACAATCATCGCGTCGATCCGTCGGGCCATCCTTACCGGCCATTCCACGACGTCCAGATGATGGTCGACGGCGGCGCGGCGCATGCCCTGGCGCTGCTGGCGCGCGAGCGCTGGTGTCGCGCCAACGGCGGCGCGCCGCAGGTCGAGCCGCGCGGCGATCCTTGGCCCGAGACGGTGCTGCCGGATTTCACCGATGTCGATGTCGGCATTGCCCGCACCCAGCCGCGCTATGACGGCGAGGAGGCGGTGCGCGAGGCCGAGATGCTGTTCGTCGATTCGATCGACCTGGCCGAGCGCGAGATCTACATCGAGAACCAGTTCCTGAGCTCGCCGCTGATCGCCGATCGGCTGGCCAACCGCCTGCGCGATCGCCCCGGGCTCGAGGTGGTGATCGTGGCGCCACGCACCCATGATTCCTGGGTCGAGCGGCACACCATGCGCAATGGTCGCATCCGCTTCTGGCGGCGCCTGCGCGCCACCGGCGGCGACCGTGTGCGCCTGCTCTATCCCGCGGTGGAGCAGGGCGGCAGGGCTACCGACACCATGATCCATTCCAAGGTCATGGTGGTCGACGACCGTTTCCTGCGCGTCGGCTCGGCCAACATGAACAATCGCTCGATGGGCGCCGACACCGAATGCGACCTTGCCATCGAGGCGCACACCGATCGCGAGCGCACGGCCATCCTCGACATCCGTAACCGCCTGCTGGGTGAGCATTGCGGCGTCGAAGCTGCCGACGTGGCGGCGTTTTTGGCGAGACACGGTTCATTGGTGCGCGCCGCCGACGCGCTCAGCGCCAACGGGCACAGCTTGCGCCCGATCGACGATGGCGAGCCCGATGAAGGCGGCCTGTCCGGCGTCGTCGAGCGCCTTGCCGACCCGCCGCGGCCGATCCGGCCGGCACGGTTGGCGCGTCATCTGGTGGCGCGCCTGCGGCCGCTGCTGGTGGCGCTTGCCTGCGCCCTGGTCGTCCTCGGTATCGCACTGGCGTGGCGCTACACGCCGCTTTCGGCGCTGGTGACGTCCGACAACGTCCATACGGTCCTGAGGAGCGTGCGCGGCGAGCCCTGGGCGATCGTGGTTGTCGTCACGGTGTTCGTGCTGGCGGGCGCTATCGTCTTTCCGCTCAACCTCCTGATCCTGGCGACGGCCGCCGTCTTCGGACCATGGCTCGGCATCCTCTATGGCGGCGCCGGCGCCGTAAGCAGCGGCGTGGTCATGTTCCTCATCGGCGGCCGGCTCGGCCGCGAGGCGCTCCATCGCATGCTGGGCGAACGCTGGCGGCACGGCCTCGAAGGCGTGCGCAAGCGCGGCCTGCTGGCGGTCGTGACCTTCCGCCTGCTGCCAGTGGTGCCGTTCACGCTGGTCAATCTCGCGGCCGGGGCGAGCGGCATCCGCTTCGTCGATTTCCTGGTCGGCACGATCATCGGCATGCTGCCCGGCTTGGTGCTGCTGTCGATCATGGGCAACCGCATCATGAGGATCCTGGCCGAGCCGAGCGCGTCCGACATTGCGATCCTAATCCTTTGCGTCGCCGGCCTGATCGCGCTGGCCGTTGCGGCGCAGGCCCTGCTGGGGCGCCGTGGAAAGCGCGCATGAGCCTGACGGCCGGCCAGCTGGTCCGCGTCATGACGTGGAACATCCACGGCGCCGTCGGCCGCAATCCGCGCTTCGATCTCGAGCGCGTCGTCGCCCTGGTGCAGCGCCACCGTCCCGACATCGTCGCCCTCCAGGAGATCGATTCGCGCCGCGCCCGCGAGGCGCATGTCGACGATCCGTTCAAGGTGCTTCAGGAATCGCTCGGCAATCACGGTATTGGCGCCAAGACCGTGACGACGGCCGACGGCGAGTACGGCCAGGCGCTGATCAGTCGCTGGCCGATGGCCAACACCGAGATCCACGACCTGTCGTTCCCCGAGCGTGAGCCGCGCCGGGCGATCTGCAGCGACATCCAGACGCCGGGCGGGCCGTTGCGGGTGATCGCGACGCACCTCGGCCTGAGCTTCCGCGAGCGCCACAGCCAGGCGGTGGCGCTGCTGAAGATGCTGGACAACCTGCGCACGACCACGGTGGCGCTGGGTGACTTCAACGACTGGCTGTGGGCGGGCTCGGTCCGTCGCAGCCTCGGACGGGTGCTGCCGGGCTATACGCGCCATCGCACGTTCCCGTCGGCATGCCCCCTGTTCCATCTCGATCGGGTCTATCTCTGGCCGCGTGCGGCGCTGGTGGGCAGCCACACCGACCCCGAAGCGCGCGCGATATCGGATCACCTGCCGGTCATCAGCGACATCCGGCTGGCCCCATAGTGATGCCGCAAAGGCGGGCGATAGCGGCCCATGGCCCAACGAACCGGTAGCGCCAACTTGCCCCTGCACACGGGCCGGGTGCCGCCCTGGCTTGCCGAGCGCATGACACGCCTCGGCACGGTCATCAGCCAGGCGATCGTTCACCACTATGGTCGCGATGAGCTGCTGCGGCGACTGGCCCATCCTTTCTGGTTCCAGTCGTTCGGCGCCGTGATGGGCATGGATTGGCATTCCTCCGGCATCACCACCAGTGTGCTGGGGGCACTGAAGCGCGGCCTGCAGCCGCTGAGTGGCGAGCTTGGCCTGCATGTCTGCGGCGGCCGCGGCCGGCATTCGCGGCTGACGCCGCAGGAGCTTTTGGCGATTGGCGACCGCGTCGGTCTAGACGGCGAGGCGCTGGCCAGGTCGAGCAGGCTGGTCGCCAAGGTCGACAGCGCGGCCGTCCAGGACGGCTACGACCTCTACCTGCATGGCTTCATCGTCGCCAACGACGGCAAGTGGGTGGTCGTGCAGCAGGGCATGAACGACGGGAACCGCCAGGCGCGACGCTATCACTGGCTGTCGGAAGGGCTCACCAGCTTCGTCGATCGGCCGCATGCCGCGATCGAGGGAAGGGGAGAGGGCGAGATCGTCAACCTGACCGACCATCGTGCCGAGGCCTCGCGTCTGGGCCAGCTCGATCTTCTTCATTCGCTGGGGCCGGACGGCATCGCGGGTGAGCTGGCGAAGCTCGCCGGGAGCGAGGATGAGCCCGCTGTCCAACAGCAACTCGCCTTGCCCCATCTCGAGATGCCGGGGCATCACGACGTGCGGCCGGCGGACGTGAACCTGCGTCGCCTGCACGGCAATCTCGCGGCGGCGGCCGATCGTGGACCCAGCGACTTTGCCCAGCTGCTGCTGGTGCCGGGCGTCGGTGCGCGCACGGTGCAGGCGCTGGCCATGGTCTCGGAAGTGATCCACGGCGCGCCTTATCGCTTTGCCGATCCGGCGCGTTTCTCGCTGGCGCACGGCGGCAAGGATCGTCATCCGTTTCCCGTGCCCATCCGCGTCTACGACGAGACGATCGGCGTGCTGAAGTCGGCGATGCAGCAGGCGAAGCTGGGCCGCGACGAGGAGCTCGGCGCCATCAGACGCCTGGACGAGCAGGCCCGCCGCCTCGAACGCCGTGCCCGCGGCCCCGGCGTCGAGGAGCTGATAGCCAAGGAACGGCGGATGTCGCCGGCCTATGGTGGCAGGAGCGTGTTCGGGGAAGAGAAGCCGTCGCCCGAGGAGGACGGGTAAGCTCTCCTCCCCGGCGGAGCCGGGGAGGTGTTGGGGGAGGGGAGCTCGCTAGCTGAACTCGATCCAGGCCGGCGCGTGGTCGCTGGCGCCCTCGCGACCGCGTTCGCCGCGGTCGACGCCGCCCGTCTCGAGGCGTTTGGCGAGCGAGGCCGACAGCAACAGGTGATCGATGCGCAAGCCGGCGTCGCGTTCCCAGCGACGGCGCTTGTAGTCCCAGAAGGTGTACATAGGCTTGTCGGGAAACAGCGTTCGGAGCGAGTCGGTCCAGCCCTGGGCGACCAGCTTGGCATAGGCCGCGCGCGTCTCGGGCTGGACCAGCGCATCATCCTTCCAGGAATTCATTGAGTAGATGTCGAAGTCGGTCGGCACGGCATTGTAGTCGCCCGCCAAGACGACGGGCGCGCCGCTCTTCAGCAGCTTCTTGGCGTGGGTCTGCAGGCGGCGGAACCAGTCGAGCTTGTACTCGAACTTCGGCCCGGGCTGCGGATTGCCGTTGGGAAGATAGAGGCAGCCGACCAGCAGGCCGTCGATCGCTGCCTCGATGTAGCGGCTCTGCACATCGGCGGGATCGCCGGGCAGCGCATTTCGGGTCAGGACCGGTGGCTTGCGACTGAGGATGGCGACGCCGTTCCAGGTCTTCTGGCCGCGCCACAGCGCGTGGTAGCCGGCCTTGCGCAGCTCGGCCTGCGGGAAGGCGTCATCGGCAGCCTTCAGTTCCTGCAGGCAGACGATGTCGGGCCGCGTTCGCTTCAGCCAGGCAAGCAGGTTCGCCAGGCGGCGGTTGACGTTGTTGATGTTGTAGGTGGCGATCTTCATCGGCGCTAACCTACCTGGCGCAGGGACCATAGGGGAGGATGCGATGCAGCGCGTTGCAACCGGCTACGGCTTGATCGAGGGGCCGGTGTGGGATGCCGGCCGTGGCCTCTATTTCAGCGACGTCATCAATGGCGGCGTGCACCTCCTCGATCGCGCCGGCAAGGTCACGCTGGCCGTCCCGAAGCGGCGCGGCATCGGTGGCATGGCATTGCACGAGTCGGGCGGGCTGATCGTCGGCGGCCGCGACATCGCTTGCGTCTCCCTCGCCGACGGCACGACCCATTCGCTGCTGTCGCTCGACGCCATCCCCGGTTCGACCGGCTTCAACGATCTCACCACCGATGCCGCCGGCCGCATCTATGTCGGCTCGCTGGCCTTTCGCGTGTTCGGCGGCGAGACGCCCAAGCCCGGCCATCTGCACGTCATCGACCTCGACGGCGGCATGCGCACGCTGTCTGACGGCGTGCTGCTGACCAACGGCTTAGGCTTTTCCCCCGACGGCAAGCGCCTCTACCACAGCGATGCGCGCGCGCCGCTGGTGCGGGTCTACGACGTCGCGCCCGACGGTTCGGTCGGGCCGTGGCGCAAGTTTGCCTCGCTGGGCGAGGCGAATGTGCCGGACGGCCTCAAGGTGGCGAGCGACGGCTCGGTCTGGGTTGCCGATGCTCATGGCGGCCGCGTCGCGGTATTCAACGCCGACGGCAGTCATCGCCAGGACATCGCGATCCCCCTGCCAATGGTCACCAGCCTCTGTTTCGGCGGCGACGACCTCTGCGACCTCTACATCGTCACCGGCTCACGCGGCGGTCCGCACGAGAATTGCGGCAGCATCTTTCGGACGCGAGTCGATGTCGCCGGGTTGGCCCTGCCGGTGGCACGCGTCGCGCTCGGCGACTGACTCAGTCCTTCGGCCGTTCAGATTGCTCCAAAGACTCGTCGGCCTGGATGCGTCGCACCAGGGAAAGCACCTGATCGTTGTCGACGGCGGTCGAGTAGAGCGGCACCAGCCTGTCGGCGAACGCCTTCCTGTCGACATCGGTCACGATGACACCGCCGGCCGCTTCGACGGTCCGGCGCCCCGCTGTCTCGTAGTCGTCCCACAGCCGGCGCATGAACGGGACGGACTCCTTTGCCGCGCTGCGGATGATCGCCTGTTCATCGGGCTTCAGCGTGTCCCAGACGCGCTTCGAGAACACGAGGACGGCCGGCGCCATCGAATGGCCGGTCATGCTGAAGTAGGGCGCGACCTGATAGTGGCGCTGCGAGACATAGGAAGGCCAGTTGTGCTCCGAAGCGTCGAGCACACCGGACTGCAGGGTGAGGTAGACGCGATCCGTCGGCACGGCGACCGGATTTGCCCCAATGGCGCGGAACATGCTGGCCCAGGCGTCGGCCTGCTGCACGCGCACGCGCAGGCCGTACATGTCGGCCGGCGTACGGATCGGCTTCTTGTTGCTGTACATGTGTCGCGGGCCGCCGTCGTAGAAGCATAGCCCGACCAGGCCCTGCGCCTCGAGGCTGGCGAGGATTTCCTCCCCGATCGGCCCGTCGAGGACGCGCCGGGCGTGTTCCTTCGATTTGAAGAGATAGGGAAGGGCGAGCGCCGACGTCAGCGGAGCGATGTTGTTCAATACGGCGAGATTGATCCGCGCCATGTCGAGCTGGCCGTTGCGGACCTGGGCGGCGGTGTAGTTCTCCGAATCGCGATCGTCATAGCCCAGCACGGTGATGCCGAGCTTGCCGCCGCTGCGCTCGCGCATGATCTTGTCGACCTGGACGACGGCTTGGACCGTCGGATAATCGAAAGGATAGATGTCGGAGGAACGGAATTCGCGGGCGTCGGCCGGAACGGCTGCACAAAGTGCCAGCAGGACGCCCAGTACACGGGCTGAACGCATCGGTCGGCTCCTTGGGTAAACTACCCCGCAAAGAAACGCCGGGATCGCCTGGTAGTTGCAGTCAGGAGCGTGGCGGTATCGTGTAGCGCGCGGCCGGCTTGGGGACGCGATCCGTGCCGTCAAAGCAGACGATTTCGGCCTCGTGCGCCATGTTGCCCTTGCCGTCCGAGCGATAGGTAGTCACGACACCGTGATAGGTGTCGCTTGCCAGGCGGTCGCGAACCGCTTTCGGCGTGACCGACTGACCTGCCTTGCGCAGCTCCCCGATGCTCTGGCCCAGCATGCCGACTGCATCGAACTGGGCGGCCGCGAAAGCGTCCGGTTCGCTCTTGTAGGCGGCGCGATAGGCGTCGAGGAAGGCGCGCATCGGTCCCGACGTCGCCGAGATCGGCGACGCCGCCGTCTCGGCGCAGACGCCCTTCAGCTCGGCAGGCTCGAGCAGCGCCGCCGTGGCGGGCTGGTGCATCGCCGAGCCGGCGACGATCGGCACGTCGGGCAGCAGCTGGCGCGCCTGGCGCACGGCCAGCACGGTCGAGGGGGCATGCAGGTGCAGCACGATCACGTCGGCATTGGCATTTTTCGCCCGCAGCAGCGCCGGCGCGAGGTCGTTGACCGTGGGGGCGATGCTCTCCTCCAGCACCGGCGGCGCCTTGAGCTCGGTCAGCGTCTTGGCGAGCTGCTCGCGTCCCGACTGGCCGTAGGCCGTGCTCTGATAGATCACCGCCGGCCGCTTGGCCGAGAGCTTCTCCACGACGTAACGCGCGTGCGCCACCTTCACCGTGGCATCGCTGGGAAAGAAGCGGAAGAACCAGGGATTGCCGAGCTCGCCCAGGCGCGCCGTCCCCGAGATCGTGAGCAGCGGCACGCCGCGCTCCTGGGCGAGCGGCAGCAAAGCCAGCATCTGCGTGCCGAGGATCGGCCCGACCACGGCGGGCGAGGGCGCGCCGCCCATGACGCGCTCCCAGGCCGTGACGGCCGCTTCCGGAGTGGCCTGCGTGTCGAGCACGTCGGGCTTCAGGGTGACATCCTTGAGCTGGCTCGCGGCCAGCAGGGCGCCGTTCCTCTGGCTTGTGCCCTCCAGTGCCACGAAGCCTGTCAGCGGCACCAGCACGGGAAGGCGCACATCCTGTGCCGACGCCGTTATCGGCGCCGCGATGAACGCGGCGAGGGCCGCTACTGCACTGCGCCGCCAGCCCATGGCGACATCACCTCGTTCATGCCGGTCAGCTCTCCGCTCGCGGGGTCGCGCACGATGCACGACGGGTTGGCAAAGCCCAGGGGCGACACCTGGTTGGCAACTTCGACGATCGGCAGCTTGCCCGCAATCGCCTTCTTCACGGCATCGGGCAGCTCGCGGTTGACGCGGATCGGGCCGACGCCCGAGACGTCGATGCGCGGCTGGTGGAAGGCCGCCTCGACGTCCATGCCGCGATCGATCAGCATCAGCGAAAGCTGCGTCACCGCCGGCACGATGCGCCGGCCGCCCGAGGCGCCGATGCAGAACCATGGCTTGCCGTCCCGGGTCACGACCACCGGGCAGATGTTGCACAACGGCCGCTTGCCCGGCGCGATCGAGTTCGGCCGGTTGGGCTCGGGATCGAACCACAGCATGCCGTTGTTCATGGTGATGCCGGTCTTGGGCAGCATCACGCTGGAGCCGAACAGGGACATCAAGGTCTGGGTCAGCGCCACCATGTTGCCTTCCGAATCGGCGGCGCAGAAATGCGTGGTGCAGGTGTTGGTCGGCTTGTCACCCAGGCCCTTGAGTCGCTCCTGGTAGGCCTGGTGCATGGCCGCGGCGATGGCGAGGAAGAAGTCGGCATCGGGCGCACCCTTGCCCCTGGTCTTCGTGCCGGCAAGCTCGATCGTGCGATGAAGCGTCGGTCCGGCGGTGAGGCCGCCGGCGACGTTGATGACGGCGTCGCCGTGCTGGAACGACAGCGGCTCGACGATGCGCGCTTCGTAGGAGGCGAGATCGTCGTAGGAGATGGCCGAGCCGCCGGCCTGCAGGTCGTTGGCGATGTCGTGCGCCAGCTTGCCTTCATAGTATTCGCGCGGGCCGCCGTCGGACAGGCGCTGATAGGTCTCGCCGAGATTGCCGAGCTTCAGGTGGCGGACGTTGGCCTGCCAGTCGATCATCGGCACGCGGCCGTCGTCGCACAGATAGGCGGCGCGCGAGGCGGGGAACTTCGAGAGGTCCCGAGCGCCCTGGGCCAGCATGACCTGCATGTACCAGTCGAGCTCCATGCCGCGCTTGGCGAGCGCGATGCCCGGCGCCATCACCTCCTGCCACTTCAGGCTGCCGAAGCGCTCCAGCGCCTTGGCGAGACCGGCGACCATGCCGGGTACGGCGATCGAGTGGTAGCCGACCTCGTTCCTCTGCTCGAGGATGTCGGGCCATGCGAAGGGGTTGGCCGGGCCGGGGCCAACGATCTTGTAGTTCGAGGGATCGAGCTTCTTGGCCGAGATCGGACCGTAGTCGATCGTCCAGGCGCGCTGCTCCTTGGCGGTCCAGATGGTCATGAAGCCGACGCCGCCGATGCCGCTCATCCAGGGCTCGAGCGTGCCGATCGCCATGCCGGTGGCGACCGCCGCGTCGATGGCATTGCCGCCCTTGCGCAGAATGTCTGCGCCGACCTCAGCAGCCTTGCAGTTCTGCGCGACGACGACGCCCTTGCCGCGCACCGCCTGCTTGGTGACTTTCCACTGTTTGGTCAGCGACTCGCTCATCCATGCTCCTTCAAAATGCGTTGCGAACTGTAGCGGGGCCTGATTTGGCCACAAACCCTGTTACACTGCAGGGCGGACGGGCCGAGAAAGAACGCGGGCGTGGCGGAACTGAACCAGATCGACCTGCGGACGCTCGTGACGGGCAACAAGCGTGCATGGGACAGCTTCGTCACCGCGTCCGCTCCTTTGATCAATGCCGTCGTGCGCCGGACGCTCGCTTCATACCGTCTGAGCGAAGAGGATGTAATGGATGCCGCGCAGGACGTGTTCGTACGCCTGTGCGCCAATGACTATCGGCTGTTGAAAACCTACGATCCGGCGCGCGCCGGCCTGTCGACATGGCTGGCGGTGGTTGCCCGGTCGGCCGCTGTGGATCACGCTCGCCGGCGGCGCCAGGCGACCACGCCGCTGGATGAGGTTCCCGAGGCCAATCTGGGGGTCGAGGACCGCCATGTGGAAAAAATCAAGATTCCTCAAGGACTTCTGACCGAGCGTCAGATGCTCGTCCTGAAATGCCTTTATGACGAGGAGAAGGAGGTGTCGGAAGTTGCCCAGCTTCTCAAGATCGATGCCCAAACCGTTCGCAGTACCCACCATAAGGCGCTGTTGCGATTGCGGGCCCACTTCCAGAAAGAACCCCAGTAGAAGTGCCTTTGGCAGGGGATGCCGGATCGATTTCTGACGTAATCTGCAGCAGGAGAGCGCAATGAGCACGGAACGTCCCACCCAGAGCGACAGGGAGCTGTGGCGAAGCTTCGCCGCGGATCGCACCGTGGCGCCCGGGGCCGTGTCGGATCTCGACTTCGCCTCGTGGCTGGAAGGCCGCTTGTCTGAAACGGACGCGGCCCGCATCGAGGCTGCCGTGGCGACCGACCCCGAGATGCGCCGCGCTGCGCTGGAGCTCAGCGAGGTGCTGGGCCGGCCGCTGCCGGCCGCGCCGGTGCGCTTGGAAGTGCGCGCCAAGGCGCTGGTCGGCTTCGAGGTCGAGCAGCGTACGGCGCGCGTCGGACTGTTCGATTGGCTGTTCGCCAGGGACCGGCGCTTTGCCGTGCCGCGCCTGGCCACGCTGACGGCGGCGGTGATCATCGCGATTTCCGGCTTCATGCTGGGCGGTGGCTTGGGCGAATCGATGGCCCAGGAGCGCTACGCCAGCACGACGCACATCGACACATCCAACGAACTGACCGAATTCCTGGTCTCGGACGGCATCTGACATGCCGCGGCTGATCACGGTGGCATTGGCCCTGTCGGTGCTGCTGAACGGGTTCTTCGTAGCGGGCTTCGTGTTCCGCGGCTGGATCGCCCCCGCGACGTTCGAGCAGCGCATGCCGGCGCCACCGCCGCCCGCGGCGCGGCGGAGCCCGCTCGAGATGATGGCCGGTGATCTCAACCTCGCCCCCGGGCAACGTCAGGAGTTGAGCGGCGTGTTCGAGCAACATGCCCAGGTGCGGCGCGATCGGTCGCGCGAGATGCAGAGCTTGCGCGAGCAGATCGTTACCGAGTACCGTCGGATTCCGCTCGATCAATCGCGCATCGATCCGCTGATCGACAAACTCGGAGACCTACGCGCCGATCAGCAGAAGGAGACGTTGCGCGCGCTGGTACAGCTGGAAGCCAAGCTCAACCCCGAGCAGCGCGAGAAGATGCACCAGATCCTGGTCGATCGCCTCCTGTCCAGCCCGTGGTCGCGCCCGCCGGGCGGGCCTCCGCGTCCGCCTCAGTAGGGGCCTCCCCATGGTCGCGCCAATCGGTCGGCGAGGGTTCGTAATCGGCACGGCGGCATTGTCCGCCGGCTTGTGGCCGCTGCGGCCGGGCCATGCCGCGGCGACGATGGATTTCGACGAGGCGCGGCATCTCCTGTCTCGCACCACGTTCGGCGCGACGCCGGCGGAGATCCGGGCGCTCGAGGCGCAGGACTATGTCGCCACCGTCGATCGGTTGCTCGGCAACGTGCGCCGCGACGCCGTCACGCCGCCGCCGGGCTGGCTGGACGAGGGCCCTGCCGAACTGCAGCGGCAAGTGCAGGCGGCGCGCGCCGAGGCTGCCGAGGCGAAGGGCAAGGCCGGTGTCGACGGCAAGCCATTGCAGCCCGAGCGGCCCTTGCAGGAGCAGGGCCGGGAGCTGCGCAACTGGTGGATCGAGGAGATGCTTGCCACCGACCAGCCGCTCACCGAGCGCATGGTGCTGTTCTGGCACAACCACTTCACGTCATCGCTGCAGAAGGTGCGGTTCCCGCCGTCGCTGTTCCGCCAGAACGGACTGTTCCGCCGCGAGGGGTTGGGCAACTTTGCCACGCTGCTCAAGGAGGTGGCACGCGATCCGGCGATGCTGATCTATCTCGACGGCATGCGCAGCGTGGCGCGCCAACCGAACGAGAACTTTGCCCGCGAGCTTCTGGAGCTGTTCACCCTGGGCGAGGGCCATTACAGCGAGGCCGACATCAAGGCCGCTGCACGGGCCTTCACAGGCTGGACCGTCGATCGCCAGACCGGTCATTTCCAGACCCGTGACAACGGGCATGACGGTGGTGAAAAGACGTTCCTCGGCCAGACCGGACGCTTCGACGGCGATGCGATCATCGCCATCCTGCTGAAACATCCGCGCACGGCCGAGACGATCGTCGAGAAGCTATGGCGCGAGTTCGTATCGCTGAAGCCCGATCCCGCCGAGGTCAAGAAGCTCGCCGCCGGCTTCCGCGCCAACTACGAGATCAAGCCATTGATGCGCGCGATCCTGCTGTCGGCGCAGTTCCGCGATCCCGCCAATCGCGGCGCGCTGATCAAGTCGCCGGTCGAGCTGATCGTGGGCACGGTCCATCTGCTCGGCCTGCCGGTGCCGGAGAAGACCCAGCTCGTGCGCATGGTGCAGGGCCTGGGCCAGATGCCGTTCGATCCGCCCAACGTCAAAGGCTGGCCGGGCGGCGAGAGCTGGATCAGCACCTACACGCTCCTGCTGCGCCAGCAGTTCCTGCGCCGCATCGTCGAGGCGACGACCGTGGCCTCGATGGAAGGCGCGATGATGTCGAGCGCGCCCAACCGGCGCATCGAGCGCCGCGAGCAGCTGCCGATGCGGTCGGACGAGGGCACCATGCAGACGGCTCAGCCGGCGGCCGAGCCACGGCCGGTCGAAGGGCGCAGCCTACGCTACGCCGGCGACGAGGCAAAACTTGGCCCGTCACTTTCGGGTGTCGATTCCGCGACCTTGCTGCGCACGCTGCTGCCGCGCGCGCCGATCGACACGGTCGATCCTTCGCGCACGCCCGGCGCCACGGTGGCGGCGGCGCTGCTCGACACCGCCTACCAGCTGAAGTGAGGGCGCCATGGGCCGCATCCTCCTGCTGATCGAGCTCAAGGGCGGCAATGACGGGCTGAACACCGTCATTCCCTACGCCGATCCCAAGTACCACGAGCTGCGCCCCGGCATCGGCGTGGCGCGCGACCACGCGATCCACCTCGACGAAAAGGTCGGGCTGCACAACAAGCTCGAGCCCTTGATGGAATCGTGGAAGGCGGGCGATCTCGCGATCGTGCAGGGCGTCGGCTATCCCTATCCCAACCGCTCGCATTTCCGCTCGATCGAGATCTGGGACACCGCCTCGGCCTCGAACCAGACCTTGAGCGAGGGCTGGATCGCCCAGGCCTTCAAGGGCGCCGCGCTGCCCAAGGGCGTCGGGGTCGACAGCATCGTCGTCGACACCAATGCGCTGCCCACCACCGGGCCGGAGCTGCGCACCATCGTCATGCAGGATGCCGAAAACTTCCTGCGCCAGGCGCACGCGCTCAAGGACACCGGCGGCATGAAGGATGGTGGCAATCCGGCGCTGCGCCACCTGCTGGCGGTGCGCCAGGAGATCAACGCCGCAGCCAAGGGCCTGGCCGACAAGCTGCGCGCCGCGGCGGCACCCGCGGAAGCCTATCCGCAGGAGGCGCTCCTCGGCCGCCAGCTCGAGCTCGCCACGCGCGTGATCACGGCAGAGGTGCCGGTGGTGGCGATCAAGGCGGCGCTGGGCGGCTTCGACACCCATGCCAACCAAGTGCAGCCGCACGAGCGGCTGCTGGGACTCTTGGCGTCGAACCTTGCGGTCCTGCGCAAAAACCTGATCGCCGCCGATCGCTGGAACGATGTGGTGGTGATGACCTATTCGGAGTTCGGCCGCCGCGTCCGCCAGAACGCCAGCGGCGGCACCGACCACGGCACGGCGGCGCCGTTGTTCGTGATGGGCGGCGGCGTGAAGGGCGGCCTGCATGGTGCCTATCCGTCGCTCGCCGACCTCACTGACGGCGACCTCAAGCATACCGTCGACTTCCGCAGCGTCTTCGCAACGATGGCGCAGGGCTGCTGGGGATTGCAGCGCGACTTCGGGCTGAGGCAACCACAGAGGCTCGGGTTTTTCAGCTAGGGCGGAATGGGATGAGACCTTCGACACCGTCGTTGCTCATTCTCGGTTCCCTCAGTGCTGCGCGCGACTTCGATAAAGACGTTCGGGACAAGCGGTGGCCGCCGTCCGACGCCGCAGCAAGGTAGCTGGACCCGTGACAGCACTGCTGGCACTTGGAATGGACCGCACTATTCACGGGGCCGTCGCCGCTTCGAGCCACTATACGTTGGCCTATATGGTGCGAAAGAATTCGCAAAGACGGACCTCGGCCATTGCATACTGAAGTTCTTGACTATAGTATACTTCGGTTATATATTCGGGTCGTTGCGCAGGTCTCCGCGTTCCCGCTCTATGCATCGTTTATCCGAGACCAAAGGCTGTGGCAGGTGCTGCACGCCTCCCGTCCGGCCGCTTTGCACCCGGACGGGCCGACGGCCCGACTCTCCGGCGAGGGCGATTCTCGTTGCGAAACTTGCGCAACTATCCGAATTCGAAAACAGGCCCAACCGTTAGGGGGTAGGATCCCGAAGGCATACCAGGCTCTCCGGCGGAAACGTCGGAAACCCCCGGAGACCTCCCGCACCGCTGACGGCAGTGCATGCATCGAGCGTAGCGAGGGCCATTGCGAAAGTCGGTTAGGCCCGGCCCATCAGCTCGTCGCGCACCGAGCCGCGTTCGGCCTCGACGCGGATGAACCAGATCAGCAGGGCCGCCGCGATCTTGATGGCGACCGGCAGGGCGATATAGACGAAGATCAGCGCCGCGCCGCTGTACTGACCCCGGCTGGGGTTGAAGCCCAGGAGCGCCGCGACCGGCAGGGAGCCTGCGGCGCCGATGGCGGTGGCGAGCTTGGTCGCGAGCGCCCACAGGCCGAAGTAGGCGCCGGTGTCGCCCTGCGTGTCCTTGCCTTCCGGCGAGTTGATGATGTCGGCCAGCACCGACGGCGGCAGGCCGTAGTCGGCGCCGATGCCAAGCCCGGTGATGACGGCGATGGGCAGGAACAGCGCAAAATCGCCGGCACCCAGGAAGACCGCGAGCGACATGGCGAGCACCGTCATCACCATGGCGAAGAACCAGGCCACGGTCTTGGTGTAGCGACGCGACAGCATCAGCCACATAGGCACGCTCAGGGCGGCAGCGCCGAAATAGACCAGCAGGATGATGCCGGCCTGCGCCTTGTTCCCCTTCAGCACGTGCTCGACATAGAACAGCATCACCGAGACGGCGACGCCCAGCGCCGAGCCGTTGATGATGAAGACCAGCAGCAGGCGGCGGAACAGGCGGTTCTTCATCGGCGCGAAGAACGGCACCAGCGCCTTGAGCGAGGTGCTCTTTTCCATGTCGCGCGTCGGACGCGCCAGTGCCGGCGCCAGGCTCACCAGCCAGTCGCGGAAATAGCGGACATGGATCTCCGGGTGCTCGCGCACGACCGGCGGATGGACCGAGGGCGGCGACCAGACCAGCGTGGGCAGGGCGAAGGCGAGGGCGATCGGAATGAATGCCAGGCCCATATAGACGTAGCCCTGGTGGTCGCCGAACCTGGCTGTGAAAATGGTCGGCAGAACGACGGCGAGCGTCATCCCCAACAGGCCGAACACCTCGCGGCCGACCGTGATGCGCGTGCGCTCGTTATAGTCGTCGCTGAGCTCGGCACCGTGCGCATGGTAGCTGATCGACACGCCGGCATAGCCGAGATGGACGATGAACAGCGCGACGAACAGCCAGATCGCCAGCAGCGTCGACTGCACGAACAGCGCCTCGGGCGGATGGAACAGCATGTAGAAGCCGCCGATCAGCAGCGGCAGCGACAACGCCACGAAGGTGAGCCGGCCGCGCGGGCCGCGATGAGTGAACTTGTCGCTGATCAGGCCGATGACGGGATCCTGGATGGCGTCGATGACGCGCGCAGCGATGAAGATCAGGCCCATGATGCCGAGCGGCACCTTGAGCACCTCGCCGTAGAAATGACTGACGTTCAGCACGACCGGCAGGGCCGCCATGTTAAGCGGCAACTGATTGGTGGAGTAGGCCACCAGACGGCCGAATGTCAGCCGTACGGACGCGGCGGCCGATCCGGCCCTGGTCATAGGCGCATGCACGCGAATATTGCCTTCCTGCCTGTTCGTTCGCGCCGCTTTCAGCGCCTTGCTTGATGACAGTTATATATGTCGGAAGTGGGCCTGCAATACGTCCGTACGGCCGGTCGAGAAGCCGGCCGCGCAGTAGGCCAGGTAGTACCGCCACATGCGTCGGAACCGGTCGTCGAAGCCCATTTTGGCTACCTGGTCGGCGACCCGGTCGAAGCGGCCCAGCCAGGCCTCCAGGGTGTGCGCATAGTCCCGGCCGAAACTGTAGAGCTCGGCAACCTTCAGGCCGGCCAATCGGCATTGCTCGCGCAGACTCGCTGGCGACAGCAGCATGCCGCCCGGGAAGACATAGGTCTGTATGAAATCCGGATGACGGCGGTAGCTCTCGAAGAATTCGTCGGCGATGACGATCGCCTGCACCAGGATCGAACCGCCCGGCACGACGTGGCGTTTCAGCGCGGCAAAATAGTCGGGCCAGTAGCGCTCGCCCACCGCCTCGATCATCTCGATCGAAACGATGTGGTCGTAGCTTCCCTCCATGTCTCGATAGTCGCAGAACCTGAGGTCGACCCGGTCGGCGAGGCCGGCGCGCTCCAGCCGCTCGCGGGCATAGTCGAGCTGCTGCTGGGAGATCGTGACGCCGGTGACCCGCATGCCGCGGCGCGCGGCGGTCTCGGCGAAGCCGCCCCAGCCGCAGCCGATCTCCAGGATGCTGTCGCCCTGCTTGGCGCCGATCTGCTCGAGGATGCGCTCGTACTTGGCGGTCTGCGCGGCTTCCAGCGGCTGACCCTCGGTGCCCTCGAAGAGCGCCGAGGAGTAGGTCATCGTCGGGTCGAGCCACAGCCGGTAGAAGTCGTTGCCGAGATCGTAGTGGGCGTGGATGTTCTTGCGCGAGCCACGGCGCGAGTTGCGGCGCCGCCAGTGGAGGAACTTCAGCACCAGGTCGTGCAGCGCATTGGTATGGACCATGCGGCCCAGCGACTTCTCGTTGTCCGCCAGCAGCGCGATCAACCTGGGAAGGTTGGGCGAATCGCACAACCCTTCCATGTAGGCCTCGGCAAAGCCGATATCGCCGTCCAGCAGGACGCGGCGGAAGAAGCGTCGGTCCCTGACGTGCAGGTCGGCCTGGGGACCGCCATCGTTGCCGAAGTGGTGTGTCGTGCCGTCCGGGAGATGGAGGGTGAGCCGCCCGACGGAAAGGCGTTCAAGGGCTTTCAGAACAAAGCGGGAGGCGATCGTCATGCAGTCTCAGCGCGTCACCAGCTCCGCCGGTGGAGCGGGCTTGCGGTGAAATCTCGCCTGCTTGCAGATTAGATGCAAGGCCTGCCAGTGGATACGGGCGACGACCCCAGGGTCATATTCCTCTCCCCATTTGGGAGAGGAGCATCAGCTTAAGACCTGGGGCAGGTCGGGACGGGCCGCGTCTCCAGGCTCTGCAGGTCGGCGGTTACGGTGATCAAACCGGTCTCCACGGTCAGCCGGTCGAGCACGCCATTGTCGAAGACCAGCGCGCCGACGCTGAACAGCGGCCGCGTATCCTGCTGCCGTCCGCGCGTAAAAGTCATGAAGACCGGCCAGGATTTGGCCGGCAGGCCGGTTACTGGCTTGTCGGGCGGCCGGGCGGCGCGCAGCTGGCTGCGCTCCTGCTCGGTGACATCGATGAGGAAGGCATCGCCCATCACCTCGGCATCGAACATCATCGCCGGGAAGCTGGCGGCGTTGGCCCGCAGCCTCTCGATCAGGTGATCGATGGCGGCGACCGGCATCAGGGTGGGCGGCGGCAGCACGAACTGGTTGGGCGGGCCGCCGGGCTGGACGATCTCGGCCCTGAGCTCGCCGCCCTGCCGCTGCACCCGGCCCTTGAACTCGCGCTCGCTGCCGTTCTGGACCTGCACGGTATTGTAGCGGAAGGCGTTGCCGCCCTTGGGCTCCTGGCCGTCGAGCTTGGAAGCCAGGGTCATCTTCCACGAAGCCGTGAGCGCGATCTCGGTCCTGATGTCGCGTTTGAGATGCCAGCCGGCGCAATCGAGCGAGAGATCGTGCACTGCCGTGCCGATGCGTGGTGCGTTGGCGCCCAAGCCGAGGCGCAAGGCGTATTCGGCGCGATGCGGTTGGACCTGCGCGGCAGCCAGGCCGGGCACGAACACGGCTCCTGCAAGAATGAAAACCACCAGACGACGCATCGCACCACCTTGCGCACTTCACCTTGCGCACTGGCCGTCATCGGGTCAATCGTGCGCGCCATGAGTTTGCGTGACATCGTGGCGGTATTCCGGCGGCCATCTCATCCATGAGGCCCTTCGAGTTCGATTGTGCCGGCGAGGAGTTGCAGGCATTGCCTGCAGGGGCGTTGCATTGGCCGTCGCGCCGCCTGCTGGCGGTGGCCGACCTGCATCTGGAGAAGGGCTCGTCCTACGCTGTCGCCGCCCGCAAGCTCCTGCCGCGCCACGACACACGGCAGACATTGGCGACGCTGACGACGCTGATCGACGTGCTGCAGCCGCAGACGGTGGTGTGCCTGGGCGATTCCTTTCACGATCGCGCGGCAAGCGAACGGCTGCCCGAGGTCGAGCGCCGCATGATCGAGGCACTCGTCAGGCGCGCGCATTTCGTTTGGATCTCCGGTAATCATGATCCCGCGCCGCCGCCGGCCGGATGGGGGGAGGTCGCCGAGGAGATAAACGACGGACCTTTGGTGTTCCGGCACGAGGCGCTGTTCGGGCCGGCGCGTGGCGAGGTCTCGGGCCATTTCCACCCCGTCGCCGCGCTCACCGTGCACGGCCGCGGCATGCGCCGGCGCTGCTTCCTGACTGACGGCGACCGGCTGATCCTGCCTGCCTTCGGGACCTACGCCGGCGGACTGAACGCTCTCGATCCCGCCATCGCCCAGCTCTTTCCCGACGACTACGACGCGTTGGTGGTCGGTCGCGACACTGTGCGGCGGCTGTCTTGGCGCCAGCTCCGGCCGGACGCGCAGCTCTGGACCGAAGACGGCTGGTCGCGACGGCGCGTCGATTAAGGCTCAGTCCGCGGTCGCAGCCACCGGCAGGCACGCGGCAAAGGCCAGCAAGGCCAGCTGGTTCAAAGCTCCGTGCCTGCACGGCGCCTCAGCGGCGCAGTTCGTACTTCAGCGTCACCTCGCCCAGGCCGTCGATCCTGCCGACAGCGGTGCTGCCGGGCGGCACGAACTGACAGGCGACCATGCTGCCGGTCGAGACGATCATGCCCTTCTTCAAGGTCTTGCCGTGCTCGCCGAGCTTGTTGGCGAGCCAGGCCAGCGAATTGTAGCAATGGCCCAGCACGTCGCCCGAGTTGCCGGTGCGCACGACCTTGCCGTCGAAGGCGATCGAACCCTCGAGGTTGCCGATGTCGAGGTTCTTCCAGTTCTTGTTGGGCTTGGCGAGCAGAGAGCCGCCGTTCCAGCCGACATCCATGACCAGCCAGGGAACGGTAAGCCGGCTGTAGTCGGCGCCGCGATCCTCGATCAACTCGAAACCCGCCCGGGCCTCGCCGACATAAGGCTCGATCGACTCCTTGTCGTATTCCTTGCCCTTGGGCCGCGGCACGTCGGCGTTGACGGTGAGGATGACCTCGAGCTCCACACCCAGCCTCGCCCATTGGTCGGCGCGCACCGAGGCCTTGTGCTCGAACACGCGCTTCCGGCGGATCGGCCCATAGGCGGGGCCGCGCAGGCCGGTCTGCTCCCAGATCTGCGGCGAGGTCAGCGCGATCTTGTAGCCGACCAGTGGGCCCTGCCTGGGCACCAGCTTCTTCAACAGAGCATCCTGCACCTTGTAGGCGGTGCGCTCGTCCTCGATCGCGAACTGTTCGGGCCACCAGCCGACGACGGCGCGCGACCGATGCACCTGATGCAGCCAGTTCGCGGCTTTGGCGATGCTGAACGCCATGAGTTACTCCCCTTGCTTGTGATCCTGTGGTCCGCATAGTGCCATCATGACGGGCAAAACACAGCGCCGGGTGCAACATTTCGGGCCGGTGCGAGCTGGTGCGCTGGTCGGCGTCGTGCTGGCGGGCGGCGAGGGGCGACGCATGGGGCCGGGCGTGCTGAAGCCGCTCAGACTGCTGGGCGGACGCCCGATGGTGGCCCATGTCGTCGAGCGCCTGCGGCCGCAGGTCATGGACCTCGTCGTCGTGGCCAACGATCCGCTGCCCGGCATGCACGCGCTCAAGGTGCCGGTGATCCCCGATCCGCCCGACATCCGCCGCGCCGCCCAGCGCGAGGGCCGGCGGTTGGGGCCACTGGCCGGCATCCTCGCCGGCATGGAGTGGACGCGGAGGCACCATCCGCATGCCGGCTGGATCCTGACCGCGCCGACCGACACCCCGTTCTTGCCGATGGACCTCACGGTGCGGCTGTGCGGGCTGATGCACGTGCCCGAGCCCGACGTGCTGATGGTGCGACACGGGCGGCGTCGCGAGAATACACTCGCTGTCTGGTCTGTGAACCTCGCCGACGATCTCAGGCGGGCAATCCTGGAAGAGGGGATGCGGCGTGTGGAGGCCTTCGCCGAGCGTCACCGGCTCGCCGAACTGGCGTGGCCGGGCGGCGGTGCGCCATTCATGAACGTCAATACGCCGGATGAGCTCAGCGCGGCGACTCGTCGGCTGGCTCCAGCTCGACCACGTTCCCGTCGATGACCAGCTTGCCCACGTTCTCGAAGTTGACGGTGATGCGGTGGCCGATCATCGACTGAACCTGGCCCAGGCCCCAGTCGGGTCGTCCGGGGTGACGCACGAAGTCGCCGGGTGAGAGCAGGGCATTGCCGGGCTTGTCGAACAAGCTTTAGTGACTCCCTTGTGAGGTATATGACCCCCATCTTCACCCAAGGAGGATACCGATGACCACCACCCGCATTGCCATTGCCTCGGCCCTCGCTGCAGCCCTCGTGCTGCCGGCCGCCACGCAGGCGCAAGGCAACATGGAGAAGTGCTACGGCGTCGCCAAGGCCGGCAAGAACGATTGCCAGACGGCGAAGTCCTCCTGCGCCGGCACGTCGAAGACCGATTCTCAGGCAGACGCCTGGGTCTCGCTGCCCAAGGGCGTCTGCGAAAAGCTGGTCGGCGGCAAGACGAGCGCGGGCTGACCGCCAATGGGTCCGGTCGCAGGCATCGGGCTGCGGGCGCCTCACCTGGCGGAGATCGCGCGCGAGCGGCCGGCGACCGGTTTCCTGGAGATCCATGCCGAGAACTATCTGGCGGCTTCGCCGGCGCGCGATGCCGTCGAAAGCCTGCGGGCCGACTACGCGCTTTCCGTTCATGCCGTCGGCCTGTCGCTTGGCTCGGTCGACGGGCTCGACGAGGACCATCTGGCGCGCGTTGCCGCGCTGGTGAAGCGGTTGCAGCCGGCGCTGGTGTCGGACCATCTTTCCTGGAGCAGCTTCAATGGCCGCTACTTGAACGACCTGCTGCCGCTGCCTTACACCGAAGAGGCTCTCGGTGTCGTCGTGCGCAATGTGCAGCGTCTGCAGGACGCGTTGGGCCGCGAGGTATCGATCGAGAACCCGTCCTGTTACCTCGGCTTCGCGCAGTCGACGCTGAGCGAGTCGGCGTTCCTGGCCGAGGTCGCACGCCGCAGCGGCTGCGGCCTGCTGCTCGACGTCAACAACATCGCCGTAACCGCGCACAATCTCGGCCTCGATGCGCGCGACTGGTTCGACCTGCCCGGGCAATCGATCGCCCAATATCATCTTGCCGGCCACGCCGTGAACGATGCCGACGGCGAGACGATCCTGATCGACGATCACGGCAGCCGCGTGAGCGACGGTGTGTGGGCGCTGTTTGCCGACATCGTCGACCGCTTCGGTCCGCGGCCGACGCTGGTCGAGTGGGACACCGACCTGCCGGCCTTGTCGGTGTTGCTCGCGGAGGCGGCGCGGGCCGCTTCGGTTGGAAGTTGCCGTGCCGCTCGCGCTGCGTGACCTGCAGCGCGCCTTCGCCGCCCACCTTGCCGGCGAGGACCAGCGCGCCCTGGTCGCGGAAATCCGTCCTGCCGCCGCGCGTCTGCGCATTCATCGCCATCACGTCCTCGATAGCCTCTGCTCGGCCCTGGCCGCGACCTTCCCGACGGTTCAGGCCGTGGTCGGCGCCGACTTCTTTCGCGGTCTGGCGCGCGGCTTCGTTGGCCTGTCGTTGCCCGGCCAGCCGGTCCTGGCTGAATATGGCGCGGATTTCCCCGCTTTCATTGCCGGCCACGCCGTCGCCTGCGACCTGCCGTATCTGGCCGATGTCGCCCGGCTCGATTGGGCGTTGAACCTCGCCTTTCACGCCCCGGCCGGCGGCCGGCTGGCGGCAGCCGACCTGGCGGCAGTGCCTGCGGACCGGCTGCCCTCGTTGCGGCTGGCGCTGGCGCCAGGGACGGCTTTGATCAGTTCGCCTTATCCGCTGGATCGGATTTGGGCGGCTTCACAACCCGACGCGCCGGCGGACGCGGTCGACATCAATGGCGGCGGCGCGATCCTGATGGTGTTGCGCCGGCCGGACGATGCTGCGTTCGTGGCCCTGTCCCCCGGGGAAGCCGCCTTCGTCACAGGGATTGTCACCGGCCTGTCACTGGAAGAGGCGGCCTGCCGGGCTCATTCCGGCTTCGATCTGACGGCGTCTTTCGGCCGGCTGCTGGCTTTGGGAGTACTTGCTGCGCCGCAATAGAAGCCGCCATCTTGGCACCATAATTGCGCGTGGTTCGTGAGGAATTGCGCCCCGGGGTTTTGCTGCACTGCACGACAAGTGGTGGTTGGCAATGGTGAACAATGTTGCGGCGTCATCGACCATCCCTATACTCCGCGCGCCTCAAGAGCCGCCTTCCCCCGAGGCGGACGTGTAGTCGCTGTGGAGTTGCCGACGATGTCGATCACGTTGCCGCAGAATTACCGGCCGACTGAACGCGAAGCCTTCATGAATCCGATGCAGCAGGAATACTTCCGCCAGAAGCTGCTGAAGTGGAAGGGCGAGTTGATCGAGGAATCCAACCAGACATTGCAGAACATGCAGGAGGAGAGCCTGGCCCAGCCCGATCTCGCCGATCGCGCCACCGCCGAGACCGACCGCTCCCTCGAGCTGCGCACCCGCGACCGCTTCCGCAAGCTGATCTCCAAGATCGACAGCGCACTGAAGTCTATCGAGGAAGGTACCTACGGCTACTGCGAGGAAACCGGCGAGCCGATCTCGCTGAAGCGCCTGGAAGCGCGCCCAATCGCTACCCTGTCGGTCGAGGCGCAGGAGCGCCACGAGCGCCTCGAGCGCACCCGCCGCGACGAGGGTGCGGACTGATCACTCATAGTCTTCGTCTTCCGGACCGCGCGCGTCCCCGCGCGCTCATGATCATACGTGCATGTGAATGCACTTGAGC
>JAEZHS010000321.1 GCA_023436825.1 Pseudomonadota bacterium
GCGCATGTCGGCGCTGGGCGCGCTCGCGGCCGCGGCGGCGCACGAGCTCGGCACGCCGCTCTCGACCATCGCCGTCGTCGCCAAGGAGATGCTGCGCGAGGTCGAGGCCGACGATCCGCTGCGCGAGGATGTCGAGCTGCTGTCGTCGGAATCCGACCGCTGTCGCGCCATCCTGGCGCGCCTGTCGGTCGACCCGGTGGGCGACGTCTCCGACGCCTATACGCTGGTGCCGCTGCCGGCGCTGATCGAGGCGGCGGCGCAGCATTCCGGGCGCGACGGCATCGCCATCAGCTTCAAGGCGGGGCCGGTCGGCGAGGGCGTGCCGACCACGGCGCCGATCCAGGTGCGCAGCCCGGAGATCACCCAGGGTATCGGCAACATCGTGCAGAACGCCGTGTCGTTCGCCCGCCATGAGGTCGAGATCAGGACGCGCTGGACGGCGGCCTGGTCGGAGGTCGAGGTCTCCGACGACGGGCCGGGCTTTTCCGAGGCGCTGCTCGACGAGCTCGGCACACCCTTCATCTCGACGCGCCAGGGCGAGGAAGGCCACATGGGATTGGGTGTGTTCATCGCCAAGACGCTACTGGAACGAACCGGGGCCACCGTGACTTTCGGTAACCGCCGGGGAACGACCGGTGGGGCGCTGGTGTCCGTGCGCTGGCCAAACCCGGTCTTCAAGGCTACATAGCGCCACATGTCGAAGGAGCTGCCATGAGCCAGGACACAGGCGCCAACCGCCCCGTGTCGCCCGCCATAGCCGGCGCGACGGCCAACAAGGATCGTACGCTGCTGATCGCCGATGACGATGCCGCGTTCCGGAACCGCATCGCGCGCGCGCTCGAGCAACGCGGGTTCATCGTCACCGCCGTCGGCTCGGTCGCCGAGGCGCTGGCGCAGACCGCGCGGCCGCCTGCCTTTGCCGTGCTCGATCTCAGGCTGGGCGACGGCAACGGCCTGGAGCTGGTCGGCCCGCTGCGCCAGGCGCGGCCCGATATCCGCATCGTCGTGCTGACCGGCTACGGCAACATCGCCACCGCCGTCGCCGCGGTGAAGGAAGGCGCCGTCGACTATCTCGCCAAGCCGGCCGACGCCGACGCCATCGAGCAGGCGCTGACCGCGCACGGCCGCAAGCTGCCGCCGCCGCCCAGCAATCCGATGTCGGCCGATCGCGTACGCTGGGAGCACATCCAGCGCGTATTCGAGCAGTGCGACCGCAACGTCTCGGAGACGGCGCGCCGCCTCAACATGCATCGGCGCACCTTGCAGCGCATCCTCGGCAAGCACGCCCCTCGAGAACACTAACGATCGAGCACTGATCACCGTCCAACTCCTGCTCAATGCACTGGCGCTGGGCATGGCCTATGCGCTGGTGGCGCTGGGCTTCGTCCTGGCGCTGAACGCCGCCGGTGCAGTGAACTTCGCGCACGGCGATCTCGTGGTCCTCGGCGGCGCTGTCGCGGTGTTCGTCGGGGCGTGGCTCGGCCTGCCCAGCATTCTGCTGTTGCCGCTGGTCGCACTGGCGATCGGCATCGTCGGCATCGTTGCGGCGCGCATCGCCATCCTGCCGCTGGCGACGCGACCGCCGGAAGCCACCTTCGTCGCCACCATCGCGCTCGCCGCCATCATCGAGCAATCGCTCACCATCGCCATGGCCGGTGCGCCGCGCACGGCGCCGCCGTTGATCGGCAGCGGCTCGTTCCACATCGCGGGCTTCGTGCTGGGCCGCCAGCCGATCGCCATCGTCGTCCTGGGCGCCGTGCTGGTCGCCGCCGTGTGGTTCCTGCTCGAGCGCAGCCAGACCGGCCGGCGCATGCGCGCCGTCGCCGCCGACCGCTACATGGCGCGCGCCGTCGGCATCCCGGTCGGGCGCTATGTCGTCCTGTCGCTGGCGCTTTCCGGCGCGTTGGCGGGCATCGCGGGCTTCCTGCTGGGGCACCAGTTCCTGGTCGCGCCCACGCAGGGCGCCGGCCACATGCTCAAGGCCTACATCGCCGTGGCCCTGGGCGGCTGGGGCAGCGTGCCCGGCGCGCTTCTGGGCGCACTGGGCATCGGCCTGTTCGAGACTTTCGCCGCTGCGCGCTTCGGCGATGCCTGGGCATCGGCCGCTCTCTATGTCTGTGTCCTCGCGGTGCTGGCGTTCCGGCCCCAGGGTCTGTTCGGCGAACCCGCTGGCCGGCGCGCCTGACGATGCGTCTTTCGCCGTTCTGGCTGGTCATCCTGGTGCTGCCGCCTGTGCTGGCGCTCGCCGCTCTGCCGCCGTTCGGCCAGCGCATGGTGATCCTGGCCGGTATCTACGGGCTGATGGGCTTGGGCTACCAACTCGTGTTCGGCCAGCTCGGCGCGCTCAACCTGGCGCAGGGCGCCTTGTTCGGCTTGGGCGCCTATGCGGCGGCGTTGACGGCGCCCATCCTCGGGCCGTTCGCGCTGCCAGTGGCGATCGTGGCCGCGGCGATCCCGGCGGCGCTGGTGGCAGGTCCCCTGCTGCGCCTGCAATCACATTACTTCGCGCTTGCCACCCTGGCGCTCGCCTCGCTGGTCAACCTTCTGGCGGTGCATGCCGAGAGCCTGACCGGCGGCGCCAACGGTCTTGCCGGTTTCGCGACGGCGTTGCCGCGCGGGCCCGCCCTGCTGGTGACGGCATGGACCTGCCTGATCGCCGGCGTGCTGTTCTACGCCTGGCTGTTCGAAGGAACGCTGGGCAGGAAGGCGCAGTTGTTGCGCGAAGCGCCGCTGCTTGCCGCCACGCTCGGCATCGATGGTGCAGCCTGGCGCTTCGTGGCGTTCGTCGTTGGCGGCGCGCTGGCCGGACTGGCCGGCGCCTGCTCGGCGGCCTTGAGTGGCGTCGTCTCGCCGGAGGCCACCGGCTTTTCGATCATGGTGATGTGCCTCACCCTGGTGGTGCTGGGCGGCGCACGCCATCCGATGGGCGCGCCCATCGGCGCTGCCCTCGCGGTCGGCCTGCCCGAACTGTTGCGCGACCTGCAGGGCGCCTGGTTGCTGGCCTATGCCGTCGCCACGCTCGCCGTCGTGCTGTGGGCGCCCGAAGGCCTGGCCGGCCTGGTTGACCGACTGCGCGGTTCGCGCCGCGTCCCTCCCGTGCCGCCCGGCTTGCCGACATCGGTGCCGCCCGTGCCCGGTGCGCAGCGGCTGACGATTGACGGCGTGTCGAAACGATTCGGCGGCGTGCAGGCGCTCGCTGACGTGTCATTGCTGGTCGACCGCGGCGAGATCGTCGGGCTGATCGGCCCGAACGGTTCGGGCAAGACGACGCTGCTCAACGTCATCAACGGACTCGAGCGCGCCGACGGGGGCGCCATCTCGCTCGACGACCGGCACATAGAGCACCTGCCGGCGCACGCGGTGGCGCGCGTCGGAATCGGCCGCAGCTTCCAGGCGCTGACGCTGGCCGGCGACACCAAGGCGGCCGACCTCGCGCGTGCGGTGGCGACGGAAGCGGCGTTCCTGCTGCTCGACGAGCCGGCGGCCGGTATCGGCGATGCCGAGCGCCGGGCGCTGGAGTCCTTCCTCGCGAAGCTGCGCGAGTCGGGTCGCGGCGTGCTGATCGTCGATCACGACATAGAACTTCTGTCGCGCACCTGCGATCGCCTGGTCTGCCTCGACCGCGGCCGCGTCATCGCGAGCGGCCGCCCCGACGAGGTGCGCGCCGATCCGCGGGTGCGCGCGAGCTTCCTCGGCCTCGACGGGATCGCGGCATGAATACCGTGCTCGAGATCGGCGACGTGTCGGTCGAAGCCGGCGAGATCGTGGCCCTGCTGGGCGGCAACGGCGCCGGCAAGACCACGCTGCTGGAGACCGTACTCGGCTTTCATCCGGGTCGCGTCGTGCTGTTCGGCGACGACGCGAGTTCGCTCACCGTCGAACAGCGCGTCCAGTCAGGCGTCGGCTATGTGCCGGAGGGACGGCGCGTTTTCGCCGGCCTCACGGTGCGGGAGAACCTCGAAGCGTCCTCATCGCTGCCGGCGCTCCAGCGACGCCGGCGGGTCGAGGAGATGCTGGCGCTCTTCCCGATGCTCGGCGAGCGGTCCAAGGCCCGGGCCTGGCTGCTCTCGGGCGGCCAGCAGCAGATGCTGGCCCTGGCGCGCGCCCTGATGGACCGGCCGCGCCTGCTGCTGCTCGATGAGCCGACGCTCGGCCTCGCCCCGGTGGTCGTGGCCGATCTTCTGCGGCGCCTCGCAGCCATGACGGCCGACGGCACGGCGGTCCTGCTGGCCGAGCAACGCGCGGCCCTGGCGCTCGGTGTCGCCAGACGTGGCTTGGTGCTCAGCCGCGGCCAGGTCGTGCGGCGCGGCTCGGCTGCCGAGCTTGCGGCCGATCCGACGCTCGCCGACCTGATGGCCGGCGCTTGAGCGCGGGCTTGGGCGACCGAGGCCGCTGGCGGCCGGGCAGGACCTCGTCGCGCGAGAGATTGTCGTGCACGTCGTCCATGCGCCGGTAGTCGATCGTCACCTCTTCGCCGGGCTCGATGTCCCTGACGGCGTAATAGGTCACGTCGCCGTCGTCGGACTGCAGGTTGGGTGTCTCGGAATGGTTCATGTACCAGCCGACCGAGATGCGCAGGAAGTCGATCGGCGCCCAGTAGCCGCCGGTCGTGCGAATGCCGAAGCGCTGAAAGAGCTTCTTGTGCGGCGAGGCATGCGCCTTCTCGAGCGGCACCCAGCGGCTGTCCTCGGGCGACCAGACGCGGACGAACGCACCTTTCTCGATCCTGGTATCGGAAAAGCAGCCGATGCCGTGGATCTTGGATGGCCCGAGATAGAGAAGGGCCTTGTGCCATTTACGCTTACGCATCTTGCGGTGGTCCCGACGTTCACAAGCAGGGGGCGCCTTGTGCCCTGCTTCGGGATTGAGGGCAATGGAAAGTGATCAGGCGCGTCTGTTCTGCGCGTTCCAGAAGAGTTCGAGGTTGGAGATCAACGCCGGACTGAAGTGACATAGCGCCTGCTCCCGTGCATAGAGCGCCGCGTATTTCCGGAACGTATCGATGGGCTCGGCCGACAGGCGTAGCGCGCGGCGATTGCCGATGGCGCCGACCGCGCCTGAGCCCGTCAGGCGGTCGATCACGCGCTCGATCGTGACGTCCATCTCGGCGGAGTCGATGACCTCGTCGCAGATCATGCGGCCGACGTCGGAATCGCAGTCGATGCGGCGCTCGTACATGATCGCCTGGCGCGTGATGCGGTCGCCGACGAAGCGCGCCATCCTGAGGTTGGCCATCGCCGGGATGATGCCTTCCTTGCGCGCCGGCAGTGTCATGTAGGCGTCGCGGCCGGCGATGTTGAAGTCGGTCGCCAAAAGGATCTGGCAGCCGCCGCCGATGGCGAAGGTTTCCACCGCCGAGATCCAGAGCTTCTCGATCGAATCGCCCGCGACCTCGTCGGGCGGCACCTCGGGCCTCGCGAGCCCGCGCATCATCTTGTTCACGAAGCCGAGATCGCGGCCGATGTCTGAATCCTCGATCCCGAGAGCGAGGTCGCGGTGCTGCGCGGCGAGGTCGTGCCCGAAGGCAAGTACGCCGGCCGGCGCATCTTCAATGCCGGCATCAACC
>JAEZHS010000378.1 GCA_023436825.1 Pseudomonadota bacterium
CATGGTGAGCACGACGGCAAGGCGATCGGCCTTCGCCGCGAGCTCGCCGCCGCGGCCGGCATGCGACTTGGGATCGACGATCAAGGCGGTGGCGCCGGCATCCTCGATGACCTCGAGATGATCGCCGAGTGCGCCCAGCGGATGCAGCCACGTCGCCACTAGGCCCAGCGCCTGCGCCGCCACGCCGGCACACCAGGTCTCGGCGCTGTTGGCGCTGAGGAACGCAACAGTCTGGCCCTTCTTCAGCCCGGCCGCCGACATCGCCGCCTGCAGGCGGCCGATCAGATCGTAGGCGCCGCGATAGGTGAGGCTCGCGCCGTCCCACACGAAAGCCATGCGATCGGGAAAGCGCGCCAACGCGCGCAGCGTCATGGTGGTGCCGGTGGCGGATTCATGAAGCGGGCTCTGCATGGCCGATATTTACCACGCCCGCCCGCTGTCGTACGACGACAGCCGATGGGGCAGCCGATGGACCAGACCGACGCGCGAAAGCGCTGGGCAATGCTCGCCCTCATTTTCGCGACCCGCGCCGGACTGGGATTTCAGTTCCAGACGATGGGATCGGTGTCCGATGACGTCGCCGCCCATCTCACCCTCAGTGCCGCCGAGACCGGCACGCTGATCGGGCTGTTCCTCGTCCCGGGCCTCGTGCTGTCCATTCCGGCGGGCTTCGCCGGCCGCCATGCCGCGGACCGCACGCTGGTGGCGCTCGGCCTCGCCTGCCTCACGCTCGGCAGCGCGCTCGCCGCGATCGGCAACAGCTTTGCGCTGCTGGCCGCCGGCCGGTTGCTGTGCGGCGTGGGTTTCGTGTTCTGCTCGATCTACTACACCAAGATGGTCGCCGACTGGTTCGCCGGCCGCGAGCTTGCGACCGCCATGGCCATCCTGGTGATGAGCTGGCCGTTCGGCATCGCCATGGGCCAGGTCGGACATGCCTGGCTGGCGGCAGCATTGGGCTGGCAGGCGGCATTCATTGCCGCCGCGCTCTATTGCCTGGTGGGCACCATCGCCATGCTGGCGGGCTATCGCCCCCCGCATGGCGCGACGTCTCTCGCCGCTGCGGCATCGACCAGGCTCACATCCCGCGAATGGACCTTGACCTTGATCGCCGCCGTGGCCTGGGCGGCGTTCAACGCGGGCTACGTGCTCTATCTCAGCTTCGCGCCGCGCGTGCTGGTCGCGGGCGGGCTCGGCGCCTTCGAAGCAGCCTCGGTCCTCAGCCTCGCGAGCTGGGTGATGATCTTCTCCGGCGCGCTCTGCGGCTGGATCGCCGACCGCACCGGCCGCGCCGACCTCATCTTCTATTTCTGCCTGTCCTGCGCCATCGCCTCGATGGCGCTGCTGCCCCAGGTCTCGTGGGCGGTTACCGTCAGCCTGCTGTTCGGCCTGCTCGGCGTGGCGCCGGCCGGCATCGTCATGGCGCTGACGGGTGCGGCGATGGCGCCCCAGAACCGCGCCTTCGGCATGGGTGTGTTCCTGACCGTCTTCTTCCTGGTGACGGGACCGGCGCCGGCGCTGGGCGGCTGGCTCTTCGATCGGACGGGCGATCCCTTCGTGCCCATTCTGCTCGCCATCGCCATGTTCGGGCTGACCATCGCCGGCTACGCTGCGTTCCGCGTCGCCCAGCGTGCAACACGCTGACGTGCAACGTCGTCTCTGCTGGTGCATTGTTCCTGACAGTGAGGTGCGCCATGACCGATGCCGTGATCGTCGCCTGTCCCAACTGCAACACCCTGAACCGCGCACCGCGCGACAAGCTCGCGGCCGGCGGCGGCAAGTGCGGCAACTGCGGAGCGGCCCTGTTCGAGGGCCATCCCGTCGCGCTGAACGCCCAGAGCTTCGAGACCCACGCTGCCAAGAGCGACATTCCCCTGCTGGTCGATTTCTGGGCGCCGTGGTGCGGACCCTGTCGCGCCATGGCGCCGCAGTTCGAGAAGGCGGCGGGCCAGCTCGAGCCCACGGTGCGCTTCGCCAAGGTCAACACCGACGAGGAGCAGCAGCTCGCCGGCCGCTTCGGCATCCAGGGCATCCCGACCATGATCCTGTTCCATCGCGGCCAGGAGATCGCCCGCCAGTCCGGTCTGATGGATGCGAATCGCATCGAGCAGTGGGTGGAGCACGCTCTGTCACCCCGAGCCTAGCGAGGGGCCTTTCAAGCAACCGCAAAGGTCCCTCGCTTCGCTCGGGATGACACTACGCCGGGTGCACCTTCATCCAGTGTCGTGCGATCTCCTCGCGTGTCGCCACCCAGACCTTGGGCTTCGAGGCCACGTAGTCCATGAAGCGCGCCAACGTCGCGGCGCGGCTCGGCCGGCCGACCAGGCGGCAATGCAGGCCGATCGACATCATCTTCGGGCTGCGCGCGCCCTCGGCGTAGAGCACGTCGAAGCTATCCTTCATCGCCTGCAGCCAGCCGTCGCCCATCGAATAGCCCGGTGCCACGGCGAACTTCATGTCGTTCACTTCGAGCGTGTAGGGGATGATCAGGTGCGGCGTGCCGTCGACGGTCACCCAGTACGGCAGGTCGTCGCTGTAGGAATCGCTCGAATAGAGAAACCCGCCGTGCTTGATCACCGCCGACAGCGTGTGCATGCCGAAGCGCCCGGTGTACCAGCCGACCGGCGGCTTGCCGGCCGAATCGGCGATGGCCTTCACGGCCTTCCTCATGTGGTCGAGCTCCTGCTCGAGCGTGAAATCCTTGTAGTTGATCCAGCGATAGCCGTGGCTGGCCACCTCGTGCCCGGCCTCGGCCATGGCCTTGCTGGCGGCGGGGTTCAACTCCAGCGCGCGGCCGACCGCCCACGAGGTGAAGCGCATGTGGCGCTCGGAGAACAGCCGCATGATGCGCCAGAAGCCGGCACGGCTGCCGTACTCGTACATCGATTCGGTCGAGAGGTCGCGACCGCCCACGATCGGCGTGCCGCCCGGCGTCTCGGTGAGGAACACCTCGGAAGCGGCGTCGCCGTTCAAAATGGTGTTCTCGCCGCCCTCCTCGTAGTTCAGCACGAAGCTCACGGCGATGCGGGCATCGTTGGGCCATTGCGGATCGGGCGGGTTGGGGCCGTAGCCTAAAAGATTGCGCTCGAGGTGATTGTGCAAGGGGACCTCCCGATTGATGCGCGACTATGGGGCCGCTATAGCTCGGCCAACAAGCGCGGAGAGAATGCATGAGCGGTGCCAAAGCCGTTCGCGAAGATCGCCTGTGGCAGCGCCACGCCGACATGGCCCGACTGGGCGGCACGCCCAGGGGCGGAGTTAATCGCCAGGCGCTGTCGGCCGAGGATGCGGCCGCGCGCAACCTGCTTGCTTCGTGGGCCAAGGCGCGCGGCTTCTCGATCTTCACCGACGCGATCGGCAATCTCTTCGTACGCCGCGAGGGCAGCGACAAGAAGGCGCTGCCGGTGATGAGCGGATCGCACATGGACAGCCAGCCGACGGGCGGCCGCTTCGACGGCATGTACGGCGTGCTCGCCGCCTTCGAGGCGCTGGAGGCGCTCGAGGACGCCGGCGTGACGACCAAGCGGCCGGTCATTGCCGTCGCCTGGACCAACGAGGAAGGCTCGCGCTTCCAGCCGGGCGCCATGGGCTCGGCCGTGTTCGCCGGCCACTACAAGCTGGACGACATGCTGGCCGCCAGGGACTGGGACGGCGTCGTGCTGAAGGACGCGCTCGCCAGCACGCTGAAGGCCGCACCCGCTCCGCTGCGCGACGGCAAGCCAGGTTTTGCGCTCGACGGCTATGTCGAGGCGCATATCGAGCAAGGCCCGCGCCTGGAGAACGAGCGCAAGACCATCGGCGTGGTCACCGGCATCCAGGGCAGCCGGCGCTACATCGTGACGACCGAGGGTGAGGAAGCGCATGCCGGCACGACGCCGCGAGCCGCGCGCAAGGACGCCTTCGCCGCGGCGACACGTATCGCCGCCGCGATGTACGAGGCCACCACCGACGCCGACGACACGTTGCGCTTCACCATCGGCCGCGTCGAAGTGCAGCCCGGCTCGCCCAACACCGTGCCGGGCAAGGCGACCTTCACCATCGACATGCGTCATCCGTCGAACGCGGTTCTGGAAGCGCACGAGGCGAAGCTCGAGGACATCGTCGCCAGGAACGCCGCCCCCTGTTCGGCGACGATCGAGCGCGTGACCAACGTGGCGCCGACCGACTTCGATCCCAAGGTGATCGACCTGGTGCGCGCCAAGGCGACCGCCTTGAATCTAACCAACATGGACATGCCGTCGGGCGCCGGCCACGACGCCATGCACATCGCCAAGCTCTGCCCCGCTGGCATGATCTTCGTGCCCTGCGAGCGCGGCATCAGCCACAACGAGGCCGAGAACGCCACGCCCGCCGACCTCGCCGCCGGCACGCGTGTGCTGGTCGAGGTGCTGGAAGAACTGGCCAATCGATAAACGACCATTGTCACCCCGTCCGCAGCGAGGGGCCTTTCAGGCAACAGGAAAGGTCCCTCGCTACGCTCGGGATGACAGCCTTCGCGAAGGAAGCATTGTGACAAAGAAACTCCAATCCGATCTCGTCAGCATCCTCTCCGACCTGATCGCCC
>JAEZHS010000394.1 GCA_023436825.1 Pseudomonadota bacterium
CTCGCAAGCCGTCAAGCCGCCGGTCAAGCGAATTGCGGATGACGACCGACTGGCGACCGGCCGACGCTGGAGCATTTCCCGTTCGGCTGGAATCAGCCGAACGGGATGCGCCCTATTGCGACAACCATCCCCAGGGTGCGCTTTCCCGATAACGTGGAACCGCACACGGTTCCACGTTATCGGGAAACGCTCTAGCGACTTGCAAGAAAGATCAGAATCAGCACGGCCGCGCCGATGCCGATCACCGTCCAGTGCCGATAGCCTCGCTGCACCGCGTCAGACGGCGGCATCGGCGGGCTGCTGCTGCTCGGCACGCCGGCGACGGCCGCCGGGGACGGATTGTTGATTGTGTTGGCGAATTTGCCGAAGAACTCGTCGGCCAGCTTCTTGGCGGTGCCTGTGATCAGGCGTGCGCCGACCTGGGCGATCTTGCCCCCGACCTGGGCGTCGACGTCGTAGTTCAGGATCGTCTCGCTGCCCTCTTCCCGCAGCGCCACCACTGCGCCGCCCTTGGCAAAGCCCGCCACGCCGCCCTGCCCCTCGCCACTGATCTTGTAGCCGTTGGGAGGGTCGATGTCCGAGAGCGTCACCTTGCCCGAGAAGCTGGCGCTGACCGGGCCGATACGCAGCCGCACCTTGGCTGTCATTTCGGTATCGGAAAGCTTCTCCAGGGACTCGCAGCCCGGAATGCAGGCCTTCAGGATCGATGCATCGTTGAGGGCTGCAAAGACCTTCTCGCGCGGAGCCGCGATCCTGTATTCACCCTTGATTTCCATTCGGTAACTCCCGGCTGAAACGCGAACACCTCACCCTGAGAAGGCGCGAAGCGCCGTCTCGAAGGGTGGGCCGCAGCAAGAACGGCTTTCCACCCTTCAAGACGCGGCCCCCGGGCCACTCCTCAGCGATAAGGCAATCTCGACTACCACTTGCTGGTATAGGAGTCCGGCGGCGGTTCTGCCAGTGGTTCGCGCAGGGACACATATATGGTCGCCAGGTACGGCACAGCCATCAGGATGGCGAGCGCGCCGAACCAGTTGGCCTGCGTATTCCAGAACAGCGTGCCGATCACCCAGCGGCCGCCGTCGACGGCAACGAAGCCGCCCGCCCCGCCGTCATGCAGCTTGATGGCGCCTTCGGTCACCACCATGACCACGGCCCAGAAGATCAGCAGGAACGAAAAGGCAATCTCCGGCAGGATCGGCAGGAGACGGCTGTAAGACCGGTCCATGCGCACGAAGCCCTTGCTGCCGTCGTAGCCCAGCAGGCGGCCGAACGACAGTGCCTTGGCCCAACGGTCGGCTCGCGAGACCGGCTCGCGCCGCACGATGGTGAGCGTCTTCCAGGCCATCAGCTCGATCGTGGGAATGACGAAGCTCCAGATCGGAAAATCGCGGTAGCGGCCGTCGATGGCGATCTGGCGGTAGAAGGTATCGCTGAAGCGGATGACGCCGTCATACCAGTCGATGCTGATGACGATCAGGTAGAAGATGCAGATCACCGTCAACACCAGGTAAAGGACCTGCAGCATCAGGTCGGCGCGCTTTACGATCTGATACCGTGGCAGTTCCCGCCACGCGCGCCAGGCTTCGCGCACACGCGCGCCATAGAGCGAGGGATCGGCCATCTTGCCGGTCAGGCTGTCGGCGATGCCGCGCAGCAGGGCGTAGCTGAAGAGCCCCAGCAGGACCGCCCAGAAGACCACGCCGACCATCTTCTCGAAGTAGAATGTCCGTGACAGGTCGATCCAGGTCGCCTGTACGTAGCAGGTGGCGACGAGCTGGGCGAAGACGGCAAAGATCCCGATCACCTTGCCGCGCGCCTGGCGGCGCATGACGACGAAGCCACCCAGGATCAGGCCTCCGGCCAGTGTCGACAGGATGAACAGGATCCGCCAATGCGGCTCGGCCGACACCGGCTTGCCGAGCTCGAACTTGTCGTGGCGTTGCGCATCCAGCAGGCCCCAGGCGGCGCCGACCGTGCCTTCCTGGCGAGCCTTCCAGTATTGGTCGAAGGCTTCGACGACGTTGTAGTCGAACTTCTCGCGATCGGCGATCGAGCGGAAGGTCGAAAAGTAACGCACCTGCTCGACCCGGCCCGGCCGCGCGTCGGAGCGCATGCGACCGTCGCTCGGCCAGCCGGTTTCGCCGATCACGATCGTCTTGCCGGGAAAGCGCTCCTGCACCTTCTTGTAGATGTCGACGATGTGCTTTTCGATGCTGGGTTTGCCGTCGGGCTCGCGGCGATCGAGTCCGATCGGCACGTCCTCCCAGTACGGCAGGATATGGATGGTGATGAAGTCGACCTCGTCGGCCAGCGACGGGTTGCGCATCCAGAATTCCCAGACGTCGGCGTAGGTCACGGGCTGCGACACGCGCTGCTTGACCTGGCGGATGTAGCGGCGAAGCTGGTTGGCGGTCAGGTCCTTGCGCAGCAGCACCTCGTTGCCGACGATCACCCGCTCGACCGTGTCCTTGTACTTGTTGGCATGGTCGATAAGCAGGTTGATCTGCTCGAGGTTCTCCTTGTCGTTGTCGTTCAACCAGGCGCCGTGCCAGACCTTCAGCCCGTACCTGCCGGCACGCTGCGGCACGGTCTCGAGGTTCTCCGCCGTCGAATAGGTCCGGACAGCGCGGACCTTGCCCTGGAGGCGACGCAGGTCCTCCTCGATCTGATCGGGCGTCGGAAAGGTACGGGTCAGCGGGCTCTGGCCCGGCCGGTAGGGCGCGAACGATACGCTCTGCAAGGGTGCGTTGGTCCAACCGGCGATCTCGACCGGCCTGTTGGGCCACCACCACCACAAAAGATTAAGCACGGCGACAGCCACAAAGGCGATCAGCGCCACCAGGACACGCATGGGAGGCTTTTAGCAGGATCGGTCGCGCAACGTGTGGCTTTTCGCGGGCGGTTGTCCCCAACAGGTAGGGTCAGAGGGCGCCGCGCTGTACTCCAGCTATGGCCTGGCGAACGATCTGGTGGCCGCGGAAGAGGACCGCCTCCTTCCAGTCATCGGTCTCCGGATAGAACTGCCGCCGCATCGCCGCCCGTATCGGCTCCGCCTCCTTGCCCAGCGGATCGCCGTACTTGTGCAGCCAATGGTCGGCGCGGAAAGCCTTCTGGCCGCTTTCGCGATCGAAGGTGCCGTATTCCAGGGTGCACATGGTGAGCCGAGTCTCAGGCTCGGTCAGGACGCGATTGAGGCCGTAGTGGCCGAGCCCGTCGCGGGCCTGCGACGCCGTCTGCCCGCGCTTGGACTCCGTCACCGACTCGCCCCAGAAGGCGCGCACGCGGCGCGAGGCCGGCGTGCCGATGTCGTAATGGGTGATGGGCTCGCCGTAGCCGTAGGGACCGAGGCCGGTATGGAAATCGATGACGGCCACGTCCTGGCGTCCCTTGAGGAAGCGGTCGGTGATGGCATGCAGCGTGCGGTTCGACCAGGAGGGCCCACCGCCGCCGAAGAACATGCCGTCGGGATGGCTGTACTGGCCGGCAGACACCGCGCGAAAATAGGCGATGTCGCCCACCTTCTTGCGGTAGACGGCCAGTTTGGCGTCGGCGGCGTCGAGGGTGGCCTGGCTGAGGTCGCGCGGCACCAGGAAGTCGGCGATCTCCAGGTAGCCCTCGTTCACCGGGTAGGGTTTGCTGTGGTCGACGTAGTTGCGGTTGAGGTCGTTGCCCTCCTCCGTCACCCGCCGCGTCCAGGCGAAGCCGTAGGGGTTGATGGCATGCACGAACACGGCCGCGGTGTCCTTGGGCAGGCCGCGCGCGCCGACGCCCGCCAGCCAGTCGACCTGGAAGCCCGAGCCGCAATAGCCTTCCACGCCGTGGGTGCTGGAGATCGTCACCACCACCCGCGAGGCGTCGTCCGGCCCCAGCCGCGCCACGTCGGTCGAAAGCGACTCGCCGTTCGGTCCCTTGCTGGGATTGTCGTAGCGATAGGTCGTGGCGCCGGCGATGCGCGCGGCTGCCAGGAACTTGTCACGCGCCTCGCCGTAGCTGGCGGCGAAGGAATGGATGTTGGTCATGTGGATACTCAGGTACGGAGGGTGAGGCCGCCGTCGACCACCAGCTCGTGGCCGGTGATGAAGTCGGCCTCGTCGGATGCCAGCAGGAGCGCGCCCCGGGCAATATCGATCGGCTGCCCGAGCCGGCGCAAGGCCGCTTTCTTTTCCCAGACCGCGCGGACCTCGGGATTGTCGAAGTTGGTGCGGGTCATGCCGGTGTAGATGGCGCCGGGACAGACATAATTCGCAGTGATGTTGAACTTGCCGAGCTCGAGCGCCAGCGTGCGCGTCAGCCCGCCGACTCCCGCCTTGGAGGCGCAGTAGGCGGCCAGCCCATAGTCGGTGTCGAAGGCCATCACCGAGGCGGTGTTGACGATGCGCGCGCGGCCCTTCTCCCGGGCGCGTATCTTGAGCGCCGGAATGGCCTCGCGGCACATCCGGAACATCGCGCGCACATTGACGCCATTGACGTGGTCCCACTGCGCGTCGGTCATCTCCTCGACGAAAGCCCGTCCGCTGACGCCCGCGTTGTTGAACAGGATGTCGAGCGCACCGAACCTGGCGAGCGCCGCCTCGACGATCTTCTTCGGCGCATCGTCGCCCGTGATATCGCAGCCGAAAGCGGCGATGGCATCGTTGCCGGCATGCGCCTGCTCGATCGCCGACTCCGGCCGGTCGACCGCCAGCACCTGCGCGCCTTCATCGGCAAAGAGCTTCGCCGATGCAGCGCCTATGCCAGAGGCGGCACCGGTCACGATCGCGATCTTCCCTGTAAGCTTAGTCACGATGGCCTCCTACCCCTCCGCTGCGCCGCGCTTCGCCGGGCTCCGGTCGGATGACGGACATGATCACTCCACCCTCACACCCGACGCCTGCGCCACGCGTTCCCACAGCGCCAGGTCCTTCTCCAGCACTTCGGCGAAGGCCTTGGCGCCGCCGCCCACGGGATCGGCGCCGAACACGACCAGGCGCTCGCGCGTCTCGGGCGTCAGCGAGGCCTCGACGAAGGCCCGCTCGAGCTGGCGGATGATGACGCGCGGCGTGCCGCCCGGCGCCATGATGCCCGCCCAGACGACCACTTCGGCGGTCGGCCAGCCGGCCTCGGCCATGGTCGGGACGTCGGGCAGGAGCGGCGAGCGCGTCTTCGTCGTCACCGCCAGCGGCCGGAACTTGCCCGACGACACCATGGGCGCGGCCGAGGCGGTGCTGGTGAACATCGCCGGCACCTGGCCGGCATGAAGGTCGGCCAGCGCCGGCGCGGCGCCGCGGTACGGCACGTGAACGACATCGATGTCGGCGGCGAGCTTCAGGCTCTCCATGACCAGGTGCGAGATCGTGCCGACACCCGTCGAGGCGTAGTTGAGCCCGCCGCGATTGGCCCGCGCCATCGTGACGAAGTCGCTGACCGTTTTCGCCTTCGAGCTCGCCGACACGATCAGCACCATGGGCGTATCGGCAAGGTGCGCCACCGGCACGAGGTCGCGCGGCGGATCAAAGGACAGCGAAGAATTGATCCAGGGCGGGATCGTCACCTGGGCCGCCGACGCCATCAGCAACGTGTAACCGTCGGGCTCGGCCTTGGCGACCGCCGCAGCGGCTATCAGTCCGCCGGCGCCGCTGCGATTGTCGATCACGACCGGCTGGCCGAGCGTCACCGACGCCTGCTGGGCGACAAGGCGCGCCAGCATGTCGATCGAACCGCCCGGGGTGAAAGGCACGACGAGCGTGATCGGCTTGGTCGGGAAATCGTCGGCGCGCGACGCCAACGGCACGAGCGAAGCGCCGAAGAACGCGGTGAGCCGGCGCCGGCCGATCATCGCCGGCCTCACGCCACGGTCAGGACGACCTTGCCCGTCGCCTTGCGCGAAAGCAGCGCATTCATGGCCTCGGCGCCCTTCTCCAGCGGGAAGCGCATGGAGATGTGCGGCTTGAGCTTGCCGTCGCTGTACCACTTCAGCAGATCGTCGAAGTTCTTGCGCGCCTCGTTGGGCTCGCGCGCGCGCCAGGCGCCGTAGAACACACCGCGCACGTCGCAGCTCTTGAGCAGCGCGAGGTTGGCCGGCAGCGAGGGAATGCGGCCGGCGGCGAAGCCGACCACCAGCAGGCGGCCGTACCAGGCGATGCAGCGGATGGACTCGTCGAAGGCATCGCCGCCGACGGCGTCATAGATGATGTCCGCGCCGTTGCCGCCGGTCAGCTCCTTGACCTTGTCGCGCATCTTCTGCTTGGCGTAGTTCACAAACATGGTGGCGCCGTACTTGCGGCAGATCTCCATCTTCTCGTCCGAGCCGACGGCGGCGATCACCTTCAGACCCATCAGCGCGCCGAGCTCGACCGCGGTCAGGCCGACGCCGCCCGAGGCGCCGGTCACCAGCAGCGTCTCGCCGGGCTTGTAGCTGCTCCTCTGCTTCAGGGCGTAGTAGGACGTGCCATAGGTCATGGTGAAGGCCGAGCCGTCCTCGTAGCTCATGTTGTCCGGCATCGGCAGCAGCGCGCCCTGGTCGACAACGGCCTCCGTGGCGTAGCCGCCGTGGCCGATCATGCCGATGACGCGGTCGCCTTTCTTGTAGCCGCTGACGCCCTCGCCGACTTCGGTGATGTCGCCCGCGATCTCATGACCCGGCGCGAACGGACGCGGCGGCTTGAACTGGTACTTGTCGGCGATGATCAGCGTGTCGGGAAAGTTCACCCCCGCCGCCTTGACCGCGACACGGACCTGGCCCTTGCCCAGCGGCTTGGAGGGCAGGTCCATGAGCTTCAGGCTCTCCGGTCCGCCCGGCGTTTCACTCATCATCGCGCGCATTGGCAACGCTCCGTCCTCGATGTTTCGATCTGTGGCCGCATTGATACGATGGTGGGCCGGGCAGCGTCCATCCGTGCTAGAAGGGCCTGTTCGCGGGGAGGAAAATGGCAGGTCTTTATTACGAGGAATTCGCGGTCGGTCGGGTGTTCGACCATGCCTGGACACGCACGGTCACTGAAATGGACAACGTGCTGTACAGTTCGCTGACCATGAACGTGCAGCCCCTGCACCTAGACGAGGAGTTCGCCTCCAAGACCGAGTTCGGCCAGCGCATCGTCAACAGCCTGTTCACGCTTGGCCTGATGATCGGCATCACCGTCAACGACACCACGCTCGGCACCACGGTCGCCAACCTCGGCATGACCGACGTGAAGTTTCCCAAGCCTGTCTTCCACGGCGATACGCTCCGGGTGAAGACGACCGTGCTGAGCGTGCGCGAGAGCAAGTCGCGGCCGGATGCCGGCATCGTCGAGTTCGGCCACGTCGCCATCAATCAGCGCGGCGAGATCGTCGCGCAATGCACGCGCCAGGCGCTGATGCGCAAGAAGCCGAAGGATTCGTAAGACAATGCGTTCGTTCCTGTTCGTTCCCGGCGATTCCGAGCGCAAGCTCGCCAAGGGTCCCTCTTCCGGCCCCGACGGCCTGATCCTCGACCTCGAGGATTCGGTCGCGACCGACCGCAAGACGATCGCGCGCGACATGGTGCTGGCCTATCTGAAGTCGGCGAATCGCTCCGGGCCCAAGCTCTACGTCCGCGTCAATGCGCTCGACACCGGCCTGACGCTGGGCGATCTCGCCGTCGTCATGCAGGGCAAGCCGGACGGCATCGTGTTTCCCAAGTGTGTCGGCCAGGCCAATGTCGACCTTCTGGCGACATACCTCGACGCCCTCGAGGCACGCGAAGGCATCGAGGCCGGCGCCACCCGGATCCTGACCATCGCCACCGAAAGCGCCGCCGCCGTGCTTGCGCTGACGGCCGCCCCCGCCAAGCATGCCCGCCTGATCGGCCATTCGTGGGGCGGCGAGGATCTGATGGCCGACCTCGGCGCGCTGGCCAAGGGCGCCGCGCCGGGCGAATACGACGATACCTTCAGGCTGGCGCGCACCGTCAACCTGATGGCCTCGGTGGCGGCGGGCATCACCGCCTACGACACGGTCTATCCCGACATCAAGAACGTCGCCGGCCTGCGCGCCGAGGCGACGGATGCAAGGCGCATGGGCTATGGCGGCAAGATCGCCATCCATCCCGACCAGGTCGCGGTCATCCACGAGGTCTTCACGCCGACGGCCCAGGAAGTCGACTGGGCGAAGCGCGTCGTCGCCACCTTCGAGAGCAACCCCGGCTCGGGCGTGCTCACGCTCGACGGCAAGATGCTGGACAAGCCGCATCTCGTGCTTGCTCGCCGCCTGCTTGGCCGGACGGGTGGATGAAGGACAATTTCGGTCTTCTGCAGACGCTCGAAGGGCTCTTCGCGGGCGACCGGAAATCGTTGCTCACTCTCGACGAATTCCTCGGCGGGCTGCACGGCCGCTCCTACGCCTTCGCGATCGCGGCGCTCAACGTGCCGAACTGCATCCCGACGGGAATTCCCTGGCTGTCCACCATAACCGGCCTGCCGATGGTCTTCCTGCTGGTGCAGTTCTTCGCCGGCCGCGAGGTGCCGAGGCTGCCCGCGCTGGTCGGTCGTCGCGGACTGCAACGCGGCAAGCTGCAGACCTTCCTCGGCCGCTCGCGTCGCGGCATCCAGTGGCTCGAGGAGGCCGTGCACGCCCGTCATGAATGGTGGGTCAACGGCATGCAGCGACGCGCCCTGCTCGTGGCCTGGGCCGCGAACATCGCGCTCCTGGCGCTGCCGATCCCGTTCGACAACCTGTTTCCGGCATGGGCGATCATGTTCTTCTGCCTTGCCTTGATCGAGGATGACGGTGTGATGGCTATGCTCGGCTGGCTGTTGAGCGCTATCACGGCCGTTTGGACGATCTTCCTGCTGATGATCGGCCATGCCGCGATTATCGTGATCATCGCCGCAATGAAGCGCGCCCTGTTCGACTAGTTGCGCGGCACACCGCTGTCGACGGATTGCGGGGATGAGAAGCAGTCGGCGCATGCACTGCCGGCATCGGTCTTCGGAGTTCGGACAGTTACGCTGGCTGCGCTACCGCTTCGCCCATGTGGGAGCGGTGGAACCCGGCCCCGGCCCGTCCGAGAGGCAAGCGAGCGGACGGGCGGCGAGCAGTGTCTGCCGCGGCCTTGGGGGTCTTGGATCAACGATGGCATTCGACAATTTCGTTTTCGCGAATTTTTGCGTACCGTAGAGGGCCACTTTTGGCGGGTCGAACCGGCGGTTACGCCATCTGTTGTGTCGCTGCCCGAGTGCCAGCAGTGCTTTCACTCCGACACTTTGTCGTGATCCTCATCGAGTTGCCGGGCTATTAGTATCCCGGCATGACTGAGCCCAATGAAATCTCCGCCGACCTGCTCGGCGCGCTCGACCGCGGCGAATCGCTTCCGGCCCGCTGGTACACCGATCCATCGGTCCTCGAACAGGAGATGCTGCAGATCTTCCGCAGGAGCTGGAACTACGTCGGGCCGCTCTCCGAGCTCGGCAAGGTCGGAGATTACGTTACGGGCCATGCCGGCAATGTGCCGGTCCTGGTCGTGCGCAACGACAAGGGGCTGGCGGGCTTCGTCAATGTCTGCCGCCATCGCCGTCACCTGGTGATGAAGGGTCGCGGCAACGCCACGCTGATGCAATGCGGCTATCATGCCTGGACCTACGACCTCGCCGGCGGCCTGCGGCGAGCGCCGCGCTCCGCAACCGAACCGGGCTTCCGGCTGGAGGATTTTCCGCTGCTGCCGGTCCGCGCCGAGGCGGTGGGACCGTTCGTATTCGTCAACCTCGATGCCGACGCGCCCACGGCAAGGGACTGCTACGGGCCGGTACTCGACATCATCGCCAGGAGCGGCATCGATCTAGGCGCCATCACGCTGCACAGCCGCGGCGACTGGCAGGCGCGCGCCAATTGGAAGGCGATGCTGGAGAACTATCTCGAATGCTACCACTGCGCCGTCGCCCATCCCGGCTTCAGCGCGGCGATCGACGTGCGGCCCGACGTCTACACGCTGGCGTCACACGGCTGGTTCTCCAGCCAGGCCGGCCGTGTGCGGCCTGCTGCTCTCGAAGGCAGGAGCAAGGTCGAGCTCTACGACGTGCGCGGCGAGGTCGCGGAGTCGCAGTACCACTTCCTGTGGCCTAACCTCACCATCAACATCAATCCGGGCTTTCCCAACCTGTCGGTCGATGTCTGGCTGCCGGAGGGCGCCGGCGCGACCCGCGGCTTCTCGGAGCAGTATTTCGGACCGGGAGTCGACGAAGGCTTTGCCCAGGCACTGATCGCCTTCAACAAGCAGGTCGCCCAGGAGGACGACGACCTGACCGATGCCGTTCAGCAAGGCCTGGCGGGTGGCCTGCCTGACCGCGGCCAGTTCCTCACCAAGAGCGAGCAGCTGGTAATTCAGTTCCAGAAGATGGTCGTGCGGGCGTTGAGCGGACAGTCGCCGGTCTAGTACCGACTATCACTGAAGGGTGAGTCGTAGCTGTCACCCGGCGCGGGGTTACCCCGCGCTTACCGTAGCGAGGAGCCTTTGAGGCGGCGAGAAAGGTCCCTCGCTTCGCTCGGGATGACAGCGGGGCTGCATCGCGCATCTGCGATTCCGAGTACTAGTCTTACTGTGTCACAAGCTTAGGCGTTTTTGCCGGACGTTTATTCGCGCGCAGCACGGACATCGCGGTGCTCGTCGGATGAGCGCGACGATCAGGCGTCGCCGCATGGTCGCGATCGAGCTCGGCACGTGACGTTCGGTTCGGATCGGCGGCGCCTCTCGGTCGATAATCTGCGGGAAGCATAAGTTGGCCGAGCCGCGCGGCGACGCGCGGCGCCGGCGCAAGCGGCGGTGCCTGCACCGCCGGCAGCGGTACAGGGATCCGGCATTCCCGTCTTCCCCGCCCGACCGTCTTGTGGGTCTTGAGAGACCGACCCCCCATCGATTGAGCCACCGCCGAATTCCCGCTGTTCCCGCTATTATCGCTACTGGTTTTCAGGACGGGACGGCGGTTGGCCCCTTCC